>CAVJLQ010000021.1:6792-7703 GCA_963650435.1 Alloprevotella sp.
GAGTGTGTCCAGGCTGTGGTGAAGGCCCCCTACGGCGCATGGCCCTCTCAGTGCTACGACTACTATGACGACGACGACTCCGCCCTGAAGGAGTACGACAAGGCCTCCAAGTATCAGGATGCCGAGGACGCCAAGGCTCAGCTGGCCAAGGCCGCTGCCAAGGCCGAGAAGGCCGCCGCCGCCAAGCCCGAGGACGCCAAGCTGGCCGACGCCGCCGCCCGCGCCAAGAAGGCTGCCGAGGATGCCGCTGCCGACGTGAAGATCCCTGAGACCTTCCAGGACTATCTGGCCAAGTGGGTCTACGGCTGCGCCGACCAGGCCGCGCTGCTGGATACCATCGGCGGCAGCCGCCTGATGCGCCTGAAGGTCGAGCCTCACCTGGGCTATTCCACGACTCACTAAGTTAGGGAGGGGTATTAAAATGTCTGATTATACAAAGTATACCAAGCAGGAGATGCAGGCATACGCCATTGCTAAGAACATCAAAGAGAACCAGATCGTCATCGTGGGCACCGGCCTGCCTCTGATCGGCGCTTCTCTGGCCAAGCGGGCCGTGTGCCCCTCCTGCCACCCCATCGTGGAGAGCGGCCTGATGGACTGCGACCCCGTTGAGGTGCCCCGTTCCGTGGGCGACACCCGTTTCATGGCTCACTGCGCCGTGCAGTGGCCCAACATCCGCTTCGTGGGCTTCGAGGCCAACGAGTGGCTGCATGACGAGGACCGTCTGGTGGCCTTCATCGGCGGCGCCCAGATCGACCCCTACGGCAACGTGAACTCCACCTGCATCTTCGGCAAGGGCGACTACCTGCAGCCCACCACCCGGTTCACCGGCTCCGGCGGCGCCAACGGCATCGCTACCTACTGCAACACCATCATCATGATGCAGCACCAGAAGCGCCGCTTCATGGACA
>CAVJLQ010000021.1:7713-11311 GCA_963650435.1 Alloprevotella sp.
CGACTACATCACCTCCTGCGGCTGGATGGACGGCCCCGGCGGCCGTGAGCGCGCCGGCCTGCCCGGCAACCGCGGCCCCCAGATGGTGGTCACCGACCTGGGCATCATGAAGTTCGACGACGAGACCAAGCGGATGTACCTGGCCTACTACTATCCGTTCTCCACCCCCGAGATGGTGCAGGAGAACACCGGCTTCGAGGTCGACGTGTCCCGCGCTCAGCTGATGGAGGGCCCCTCTCCTGAGATCATCAAGCTGATCCGCGAAGAGATCGATCCCGGTCAGGCCTTCATTAAGGTCCCAAAGGACTGATAAACGGGCCTTTACTCCATCGCGGACCCAGCGAAGCGGTCCGCGATGGAAAGAGGAGGGGCAAAGAAGCGGCACGGAGTTTTTCCGCAAGGGGAAACGGAGTGAAGCGCATTTCGCCCCGACGAGGGTCAGGCCTTTCATCAAGGTCCCCAAGGACTGATAGCCGTTCTGACCTCTGAGAGTCCCCGCGGGGACTCTCAGAGGCTCAAAGGCCGGGATGTCCCGGCCCACATACACCACAAAAAATAGGAGGAACTAACATGGGTAATTATTCCATGCCCCGCTACTTCCAGAACATGCCTGTCGTCGGCAAGCCCGTCCGGGCCAACGCCGAGAACGTGGCTGAGCTGAAGGCCATCGAGGAGGACATCCACAACCATATCGTGGACGCCCTGCAGGCCGGCAAGGCTGATGCCGACATGAATGCCAAGGGCCAGCTGACCGCTATGCAGCGCGTCTCCCTGCTGGTGGATCCCGGCACCTGGTGCCCCCTGAACAGCCTGTATAACCCCGAGCACAACAAGACCGGCTCCACCTCCATCGTCAAGGGCCTGGGCCGCGTGAACGGCAAGTGGTGCTGCATCATCGCTTCCGACAACAAGAAGCACGCCGGCACCTGGGTGCCCGGTCAGGCTGACAACCTGCTGCGCGGCTCCGACACCGCCAAGCGTCTGCGTATCCCCCTGATCTACCTGCTGGAGTGCGCCGGCGTCGAGCTGGACCAGCAGGAGAAGGTGTACCCCAACCGCCGGGGCGGCGGCACTCCCTTCTACCGCAACTCCGAGCTGAACCAGATGGGCATCCCCGTCATCGTGGGCATCCACGGCACCAACCCCGCCGGCGGCGGCTACCACTCCATCTCCCCCACCATCCTGATCGCCCATGAGAAGGCCAACATGGCCGTGGGCGGCGCCGGCATCGTGGGCGGCATGAACCCCAAGCCCCATGTCGACATGGAGGCCGCTCTGGCCCAGATCGAGGCCACTAAGGGCCTGCGCGCCGATCCTCCCGGATCCGTGTCCATCCACTACGGTCAGACCGGCTTCTTCCGTGAGGTCTGCGCCACCCAGGAGGGCGTGATCGCCACCATCAAGAAGTACGTGGATATGCTGCCCAGCTATGATCTGGAGTTCTTCCGCGTGGACGCTCCCCAGGCTCCCGCTGCCTCCGATATGGAGCTGTACGACCTGGTGCTGAACAACAAGAACCGCCCCTACGAGATGTACTCCGTCATCGCCCGCCTCTTCGACGGCAGCCAGTTCATGGAGTATAAGAAGGGCTACGGCCCCGAGATGATCACCGGCCTGGCCAAGGTGGACGGCCTTCTGGTGGGCGTGGTGGCCAACCAGCAGGGCGTGTTCCCCAACTACCCCGAGTATAAGGTGGAGAAGTACGGCCAGTCCATGGGCGCCGGCGGCAAGCTGTACCGCCAGGGCCTGATCAAGATGAACGAGTTCGTCACCCTGTGTGCCCGTGACCGCATCCCCATGATCTGGATCCAGGACACCACCGGCATCGACGTGGGCGATGACGCCGAGGTCGCCGAGCTGCTGGGTCTGGGCCAGAGCCTGATCTACTCCATCCAGAACAGCGGCCTGCCCATGATGGAGATCACCCTGCGCCGCGGCACCGCCGCCGCTCACTACGTCCTGGGCGGCCCCCAGGGCAACGACAACAACGCCTTCTCTCTGGGCACCGCCGCCACTGAGATCAACGTCATGAACGGCAAGACCGCCGCCAACGCCATGTACACCGGCCGTCTGGCCAAGGATCAGAAGGCCGGCAAGGATCTGCAGCCCACCATCGACAAGATGAACGCGCTGATCGACGACTACGACGTGAAGTCCAAGCCCCTGTTCTGTGCCCAGGCCGGCCTGGTGGACGAGATCGTTGACATGCCCATGATGCGCAACTACATCGTGGCCTTCACCGATTCCTGCTATCAGAACCCCGAGTCCATCTGCCCCTTCCATCAGATGCTGCTGCCCCGTACCATCAAGGACTACGACAGCCTGAAGAAGTAAGGTCAAATCCCGCTGACCGGGCGGCCCGCGCCGCCCGGTCCAGCGGTCGTCTGCGGAGAATTTGATTATGAGTATCTATACCTTAGGGATCGACATCGGCTCCACCGCCTCCAAATGTGTCATGCTGGCCGACGGCAAGGATATCGTGGCCAAGTCTCTGATCTCTGTGGGCGCTGGCACCAGCGGTCCCCAGCGGGCCATCGACGAGGTGCTGGCCAGTGCCGGCAAGAAGCGGGAGGATATGGCCTATATCCTGGCCACCGGCTACGGCCGCAACTCCCTGATGGACTTTGCCGACAAGCAGATGAGCGAGCTCAGCTGCCACGCCAAGGGGGCCCACTTCCTCTTCCCGGAGGTGCACACGGTCATCGACATCGGCGGCCAGGACGTGAAGGTGCTGCAGATCGAGAACGGCGTCATGACCAACTTCGCCATGAACGACAAGTGCGCCGCCGGCACCGGCCGGTTCCTGGACGTGATGGCCCGGGTGCTGGAGGTGGACGTGAAGGATCTGGGACGGCTGGGCGCCATGTCCACCAAGTATGTGGGCATCAGCTCCACCTGCACCGTCTTTGCCGAGAGCGAGGTCATCAGTCAGCTGGCTATGGGCACCGACAAGTGTGACATCATCAACGGCATCCACAGATCTGTGGCCGGCCGGGTGGCGGGCCTGGCCCACCGCATCGGCGTGCGGGAGCAGGTGGTCATGACCGGCGGCGTGGCTCAGAACCAGGGCATCGTCAAGGCCCTGCAGGATGAGCTGGGCCACGAGATCCACACCTCGCCCCTGACTCAGTATAACGGAGCATTGGGCGCCGCCCTGTTCGCCTTTGATAAGGCGGATAAATAAGCGAAATAAATCTCAATTGGGAGGAAAAAACAATGGCTAAAACTGTAAGTCCCGGCGTGCTTGCCCTGCGCAAGGTCGTCGACGACGTGTATGCAGACGCCCGCAAGGCCAAGGCCGAGGGCAAGCTGGTGGGCTGGTCCAGCTCCAAGTTCCCCTGCGAGCTGGCCGAGGCCTTTGACCTGAACATCATGTACCCCGAGAACCAGGCCGCCGGCATCGCCGCCCAGCGGGACGGCGAGATCATGTGCCAGGCCGCCGAGGATCTGGGCTATGACAACGACATCTGCGGCTACGCCCGCATCTCTCTGGCTTACGCCGCCGGCAAGCGCGCCGCCCGTAAGTTCGACCCCGAGACTCTGGAGTTCATCATCGACCCCAAGAGCGGCAAGCCCCTCAAGGACGAGAACGGCAACG
>CAVJLQ010000022.1:0-8491 GCA_963650435.1 Alloprevotella sp.
ATACAAAGCTGCTGAATACAGTATGGATAAGATTTCAGTAGCGGAGTGGGAATGAGCTGATACGAATCTCCAAGTCCCGAAAAGTGTTCCACGCTTTTCGGGACTTTTTATATCCCACCTCGGAAGATACCATTGACTGGGCCCGCTTTTTATAGTATAATCGTTATACATCGTTTGCTATATATTAAAACAAGGAGAAATGTGAACAAACTTGAAAAAAGAAAATGATCTGTTGGAGACAACACTTTCCATCGCCGAGAGAGGGTATGAGGAGGCGTACCGCTTCCTGCTGGACGCCTACGAACAGGCTCCTCAGGCCTGCGGGCCGCAGACCCTGTACTTCCTGGCCTGTCTGGCCGGCGGAGGGGAACAGCCGGAGGCGGCCCTGGGCTGGCTGAGAAAAGCCATCGCAGACAACGGCTGGTGGTACCGCCCGGAGGTGCTGGAGGACGACGACCTGGCGCCGCTGGACCGCGATCCTGAGTTCCGCTCTCTGAAGGCCCTTTCGGACGCGCGCTACGCGGACGCGGTCTCCGCGTCGAAGGCGCTGTTTTCCTGGGAAAAGAAAACGGCCAGCCATCTGTTTCTGGCCGTTCACGGAAACACCCAGAACGGGCAGACGGCGCGGGAGGATTGGGCGCCGGTATTTGCTGGAGACGGCCAGTGGCAGATCGAGACCGTACAGAGCGCCGAGCCGGACGGGTACGGAACGTACCGGTGGAGCTATGATATGACCTCCTTCCTGCCGGTGGCGGATGCCCTGGCGCAGGTGGGGAACGCGGGCTATGAGAAGATCGTCTGCGGCGGGTTTTCCGCCGGCTGCGACATGCTCCTGCGCGCGATAGCCTTTACGCCGGCCCGCTGCGATCTGCTGATCCTGCAAAGTCCGTGGATCCCAGTGCTGGAGGATCACGCGGAGGGTCTGGTCCACGCGCTGCGGCAAAAGAAGATCTCCCTTCGGATCCTCTGCGGCTCTGAGGATGAGGACTGCCTTCCCATGGCAAGGCAACTATATGCCGCGGCGGAGCAGGCGGGCATCGACGGAAAGCTCACCGTCCAGGAAAACAGCCGCCATCAATTCCCCGCCCAGCTGTACAGGGCCCATGATCTATGGTGAACGGAGAAACGGGAATGGGTGAACGGCGCGCACGAGTGATCTCCCAGGAAAAAGGGAGCTATAGGATCAGCAGCGGGGCCGATGTGAAGATGGCAGCCGTCTCCGGGAAATACCGGTATGAGGCGATCACCGTTTCCGACTATCCCACCGTGGGCGACTATGTCCTCGCCCAGTGGCCGGAGGATGACGCCCCCGCGGTCATACGCAGCCTTTTCCCGCGAAAAAGCTGCTTTATCCGGCGGGCCGCCGGCAGCGCAAAGCAGGAGCAGGTGGTCGCCGCGAACATCGACACCGTCTTTCTCTGCATGTCCCTCAACCAGAACTATAATCTCCGCCGTCTGGAGCGCTACCTCTCCATCGCCTATGACAGCGGCGCCGCGCCTGTGGTGGTCCTTACCAAGGCGGATCTCTGCCGGGATGTGGACGGCAGAGTATCGGAGGTGCGGGGCGCGGCCCCCGGCGTGGACATTCTGGCGGTGTCGTCGCTGAGCGGCGATCTCGGCGCGGTGACGCGGTACATCCTCCCCGGCCGGACGGTGGCCTTTCTTGGCTCCTCCGGCGTGGGGAAATCCACGCTGATCAATCAGCTGACCGGGACCCACAGCCTTGCTACCGGAGCGGTCGGCGCCGCGGACAAGGGGCGGCACACCACCACCCACCGGGAGCTGATCACCCTTCCCAACGGCGCGTTTCTGATCGACACCCCCGGCATGCGGGAGCTGGGCATGTGGGACAGCGGCGGCGGCATCGACGCGGCCTTTCGGGATGTGGAGGAGCTGGCCCGCACATGCCGCTTTTCAAACTGCACCCACACCTCAGAGCCCGGCTGCGCCATTCAGCAGGCGCTGGCGGACGGTACGCTGGACGCCGCCAGATGGCAGTCCTTCCAAAAGCTGAAGCTGGAGGACCGGTCCGCGGCCGATAACAGCCGATACCAGGCGGCCAAACGCGAACGTGCCAGAGCGGGCAGGAAAAGGCATCTGTAAAAGCAGCCCCTCAAGAGGACAAAATACAGCAAGCGGCCCCGTCTCAAGACTGAGACAGAGCCGCTTGCTTACTTTTCCGCCGGGAACTCCTGCCTCAGAATTGTGACAGAGCGCACCTGATCCGGGTCGATGATGTCGGCCGGGCGGCAGATCACCCGCCCCTGGGCGAACAAGCCCCAGGCGATATTCATCCAGGAGCACTTCAAAATGCTGCTGGTGGCCGTATTCCCTGAGGTGTATGCTCTATGACAAAACGTGGCCCATCCGCAAAGCGGATGGGCCACGTTTTTATTCTTCCCGTTCCATGCCCAGAACGTCGTAGTACTCATCCGACCAGCGGATGGGCGACGGGTCGAAGGCCGCCTGGAGGGCTTTGACCTCTGCAAATGGCTCTCGTGCCGTTAAGGAAAATTCCTTTTCGATTCTTGTCAATGCTTCCTTTTTCCGGACTGCACGCTCCTCCCAGCCGGGATAGCGGGCGCTCTCGTCCTCCCGCAGCAGATCACGGTACTGCTGCTCGCTCATCCAACTGATCTGGCTGAGCACGTTGGCATCCCCGCAGGACAGCAGGTAGCTGAGAAAGGTACGGAAATCCTCCGCCACAGGCAGGACATAGGCGGGACTCATCATAGAGGGATCCACGCAGAACACCCGCTCGTCCCCGGGAAGCAGCACAAAGTGGATGCCGTCCACCCCCAGGCTGCCCGCGGGCTCCGCCCCCTCTGGGGTGCAGAAATAGACCATGTCCTCGTCCGGCCGTTCCAGGCCAATGGACGCAAGATCCAGATCCATGCCGTAAAACCGGCGCATATCCTCCCTGGTGCTCATAGCGCGACCTCCCTCCGTTCAGATGCTGTCAGTATAACTCACTTTTTTGTCCTTTGCAAGCCCCAAAAGGCCCTGTCACCAGTCGGTGACAGGGCCTTTTACTTTATGGGTTTTCAGGGAACTCCTGCCCCAGAAGGGTGACAGAGCGCACCTGATCCGGGTCGATGATGTCGGCCAGGCGGTAGATCACCCGCCCCTGAGCGAACATCCCTCCGGCAGGGTGGCTGATCTCGCAGGAATACCGGGCCGCCATGGTCACCCGGCTGCCGTCCGCCATGGTCAGCACCGCGTTGGTCAGCTCCTCGTCCTCCATCACGGCCATCAGGCCGCCCACCGTATCCCCGTCATAGGGCTGCTCCTGGAACGGGGCACCGGACACGTCATAGACAAAGGAGATGGGCGAGACATACAGCTGCTCCACCGGCAGCTCATACCCGGCGATGTTCAGGGGCCGCTCCGTGGTCAGGATCCGGCCGGGGTCAGTCTCCGGGATGGTCAGCTTCACCGTCCAGCTCTTGCTTTGGAAGTCCGCCAGGGTATGGAATCCCCAGTCATCCTCCTCTTCCAGGCCCCACCAGCCCAGCTTCTCCGGGGTCAGCTTCAATCGGATCCCCAACAGGTCGCCGCTGTCCACCCCCAGGTGGACATGCAGCAGCATGGAGATGCGCCCGCGGGCCAGGTCGCTGCTCTCCGGCAGGTACTCCCCCCCGATGCCGCCGCCCCAGCCCCGGCTGGTCATATCCCGATCGGTGGGCAGCACCCGGAAGTCCATGCGGTAGTCCTGCTCCGGCAAGACCGTGCCCTCCGGCGCGTTCAGGTCTACCAGGATCTCACCGCAGTAGCGGTCGAACAGCAGCTGCTTCACCTCCACCGTCCAGCCGTTTTCATAGGTGTGGGCCTTGTCCACCTGCACCACGCCGTCGGCCACCAAGGCTATGGCCTCCTGTCCGATGCCGAAGTAGTCCATCAGCCGCTGGTCCAGTCCTGTGGCCACGGCAAAGGCGGCAGTCATCATCAGCGCCGCGGCGATGAGGGCCGCGGCCATTCTCTTCATTCCCCGTTTCATGGTGTGCTCCTCTCTTTCCGTTCCGGACAGCCTGTCCAGTATGGCTGTCTCCTGCTCACGGCTCGGGGCCGTCCGGTCAAACATACGGCGCAGATCAGAGTCATTCATACCTTTCCACCTCCAGAACTTCTCTCAGTTTCTTCCTCGCCTGGGCCAGCCAGGTGCGCACCGTGGATGGGTTCTTCCCCATGATCTCCGCGGCCTCCCGGGCGGTATAGCCCTGATAGCAGCAGAGATAAAGGGCCATCCGCTGGTGCCGCGGCAGGGCGAGGACCGCGTCCCACAGCTCCCCGTCCTCCGGCTGCTCCCAGGTCAGCTTCTCCAGGGTCTCTTCGCTCTCTCGGCGGGTGCGCCACCAGTGCTTCAGCTGGTTTTTACACTCGTTCCGGGCGGTGACGATGAGCCAGGCCTTCTCATGCTCCGGATCACGAAAGGGCTCGGGGTGCTCCATCACCTTTCGGAAGACGGTCTGGGCGGCGTCCTCGGCGTCGGGCACGTTTTTCATCAACATCAGACAGATCTGATAGACCATTTTGATATGCCGGCGGTAGATGGCCTCCACCTCCTGCGTGCTGCGGTTCCCGTTCACAAAAGCGCCTCCCTTCTGTCCTCTCTGTCTATTACACAATCGGAGAGGGGGATCTGTTGAGAGATCAGAAAATATAATGAAGAAGGGACAGTCAAAGACTGTCCCTTCTTCATTATTTAATTCGGCTCACAGTCCTAATTTCATAGAGACAACATTGTCCACGATCGCCAGGGCGTTGTCCACCATCATCGGGTCTTTACCTCCGCCCATGGCGGAGTCGGGCTTGCCGCCGCCGGAGCCGCCGGCGATGGCGGAGACCTGCTTGATGATGTCCCCGGCCTTGATGCCGGCCTTCACAGCCTCCTTGCCGCAGACGGCCAGGAAGGTGATCTTCCCCTCGTTCACCGCGGCCAGTACGGCCACCACCTTTGGATCCTTGTCCCGCAGGAAGTCGCCCATGGTGCGCAGGCGGCCGGCGTCGGCGTCGGGCACGGTGTCGGTGACCACCTTCAGGCCGCCCACCTCGTGGGCGGCGAACAGGATGCGCTCGGCGCTTCCGGCGGCCTCGCGGCTGCGGAAGGCCTCCACCGCCTGGTGCAGCTGCTTCAGCTCGCTGACCATGGCCTCCGCCTTCTCCCGCAGGTCGCCGGGCTTGGCCTTCAGGGCAGCGGCGGCCCGGAACAGCATCTCCTGGTTGCGCTCCATGGTGTCCAGAGAGGCCTGGCCCGTGGTGGCCTCGATGCGGCGCACGCCGGAGGCCACGGAGAACTCGCTGGTGATGTGGAACACGCCCACCTTGGCGGTGTTATCCAGATGGGTGCCGCCGCAGAACTCCACGGAGAAGCCGTGACCCATATCCACGACCCGGACCACGTCGCCGTACTTCTCACCGAACAGGGCCACAGCGCCCTTCTGCTTGGCCTGCTCGATGGGCAGCTCCTCGGTGACCACGTCGTAGCCCTCCAGCACGGCCTCGTTCACCATGGCGGACACCTTGCCCAGCTCCTGGGCGGACAGGGCGGAGAAGTGGGTGAAGTCGAAGCGCAGGCGGTCGGGCTCCACCAAAGAGCCGGCCTGGTGCACATGGTCGCCCAGCACCTGCCGCAGCACCGCGTCCAGCAGATGGGTGGCGGTGTGAGCCCGCATGATGGCTTTGCGGCGCTTCACGTCGATGGCGGCGGTGACGGTGTCGCCCAGCTTCAGGATGCCGCCGGACACCTTGCCGTAGTGCATATACTTGCCGCCCTTGTTCTTCTGCACATCGGTGACGGTGAACACCGTATCGCCGCAGGTCAGGGTGCCGTGGTCGGCCACCTGGCCGCCCATCTCGGCGTAGAAGGGGGTCTGATCCAGCACCACGATGCCGTCCACGCCGGGCATCAGCTCCTCGGCCTGCTCGTTCTCCACCACCAGGGCCACCACCTTGGCGCCCTCCACGGTGTTCTGGGTGTAGCCCACGAACTTGGTCTCGGGCACCTCCTTGCCGAACTCCACACCGGCCCAGCCCAGGTCGCCCAGGGCCTCACGGGCCTTGCGGGCCCGCTGGCGCTGCTCGTCCATCTGCTTGTGGAACTCGGCCTGGTCCAGGGTCATGCCCTGCTCCTCCACCATCTCCAGGGTCAGGTCGATGGGGAAGCCATAGGTGTCGTACAGCTTGAAGGCGTCGGCGCCGGAGAAGGTCTTCTCCCCCTTCTCCTGGTGGCTGGCCAGCATCTCGTTGAAGATGCGCAGGCCGCCGTCGATGGTCTTGGCGAAGTTCTCCTCCTCCACCCGGATGACCTTGGTGATATAGGCCTGGCGCTCCCGCAGCTCGGGGTAATGGCCCTCGTTCTCGTGGACCACGGTGTCCACCACGCTGTACAGGAAGGGCTCGTTCACGCCCAGCAGCTTGCCGTGGCGGGCGGCCCGGCGGAGCAGGCGGCGCAGGACGTAGCCCCGGCCCTCGTTGGAGGGCAGCACGCCGTCGCAGATCATAAAGGTGGCGGAGCGGATGTGGTCGGTGATGACCCGGAGGGACACGTCCTTCTCGTGGCTCTGGCCGTAGCTGGCCCCGGTGATCTCGGTGACCTTGTTGGTGATATTCATCACGGTATCCACGTCGAACAGGGAGTCCACGTTCTGGCACACCACGGCCAGACGCTCCAGACCCATACCGGTGTCGATGTTTTTCTGCTTCAGCTCGGTGTAGTGGCCCTCACCGTCGTTGTCGAACTGGGAGAACACCACGTTCCAGACCTCCATGTAACGGTCGCAGTCGCAGCCCACGGTGCAGCCGGGCTTGCCGCAGCCGTACTTCTCGCCCCGGTCGTAGTAGATCTCGGAGCAGGGGCCGCAGGGGCCGGAGCCGTGCTCCCAGAAGTTGTCCTCCTTGCCGAACTTGAAGATGTGGTCGGCGGGCACGCCGATCTCTTCGTTCCAGATGCGGAAGGCCTCGTCATCGGGGGGGGTGGTCTCGTTGCCCGCGAAGACGGAGGGATACAGGCGGCTGGGGTCCAGCCCCACCCACTGGGGAGAGGTCAGGAACTCCCAGGCCCAATGGATAGCCTCGTTCTTGAAGTAGTCGCCGAAGGAGAAGTTGCCCAGCATCTCAAAGTAGGTGCCGTGGCGGGCGGTGTGGCCGATGTTCTCGATGTCGCCGGTGCGGATGCACTTCTGACAGGTGGTCACCCGGTGGCGGGGGGGCTCCTGCTCACCGGTGAAGAAGGGCTTCATGGGCGCCATGCCGGAGTTGATCAGCAGCAGGCTGGCGTCGTTCTGGGGGATCAGGGAGAAGCTGGGCAGGCGGAGATGGCCCTTGCTCTCAAAGAAGGACAGGAACATCTCCCGCAGCTCGTTCAGGCCGTAAGGCTTGGGATCGTACATATTTGATTACCTCCATATCGAGTATTCTCGATCGTTTTGATGCTTCCGCCCGCAGAAGGCGGAAAACATGTGTTTACTTTTTCGCCATGGCAAAGCCGATCAGCTCCATGTCCGGGTCAAAGGCGATGCGGAAGCGGATATTTTTCTTGCTGTATTTGCAGTAGATCACGGCGATGCCATGGGGCTCGCCGGCATCCGTGATGCCGGTGACCATGGTGTTGCCCTCCTCACGGTAGTCGCCCGCGCCATCCAGAGTCTCCGTCAGCAGCTGAGAGATCGCCTCCACCGTGGTGCTGTCCCGGACATCCGGCCGGAGCCGGTCATAGACGCTCTGGCAGTCGCCGGCCACCAGCAGCTCCACGACCTCACGTCCCGCGGACAGAACGGCGTCCTCCTCCATGCCATCGGGCAGCGGTTTTCCTTTACAGCCCGCCAGCAGGAACAGACACAGGAGCACAGCCGCCGGCCAAAATAGCTTTCTGCGCATTTTTCATCTCCTTCCACAAAAAAACGCCCCGCCCCGGCATAGGGGCGAAGCGTCAGCTTCACGGTACCACCCTAATTGTCCCCGCAGGGACCTCTTAGTCATCCGATAACGGGGATGAGGCGTTCTGCTCGTCACAGACCGTTCGGGAGCGGCCCGGAACACCGCCGCGCCGAGGGCTCTCACCGTCCCCTCTCGCTTCTGGCCGCCTGCGTTCCTTGACTCCGTCAGCACATTTACCGGAATCATTCTACCACATTTTTTCCCCTTGTCAACTGATTTCATTTGCTTTTTGCCGCAGAATGCTTTATAATGGCCCGGTAGCGGTGTGCGGATACGGCGGGGCCGGCAGACGCCCGATCGTCCGCGCACCCGAAACAGCTGGATATGCGCCTGTGATGGGATCGGCAGACATGCGAGATCCAGGTGATGTCACCTCAGTGTAGGATTTTCGGGCATATGATCGCATAATATAATACACTAAAAACAGCTGATGTGAAAATGCAGCTCATATGCGGGCATGATGGAATTGGTAGACATGCGAGATTTAGGTGATGTCACCTCAGTGTAGGTTTTTCGCCCCATCATTCGTCGCGCTCATTCTTTGGTAAAAGCAGGT
>CAVJLQ010000023.1:0-10519 GCA_963650435.1 Alloprevotella sp.
GCCCCGCCGGGCAAGACTTTCCCCCCGCCTATCCCCTATTTCATCTTGAATCCCGTCCCCTTTTTGTGCTATACTAAAGAGTAATATTGCATTTTCTGCCATGTGCAGCCGGAAGGGAGGGGACACAATGAAATATCAGGCATGGAGCGTGGCCCCCTCCGATCCCGCGGGCCGGGCCGCCCTGGAGCAGGCCGGGGTGTCCCCCCTGCTGGCTGCCGTGCTGTCCGCCCGGGGGGTGGGCACGGCGGAGCAGGCCCGCCAGCTGCTGTTCCCGCCCCCCTGCCAGCTCAGCGACCCACTTCTCATCCGGGACATGGACAAGGCCGTCCAGCGGGTGCGCCTGGCCATGGAGCGGGGCGAAAAGGTGGCGGTCTACGGGGACTACGACGTGGACGGCATCACCTCCACCTGCCTGCTGACGGATCTTCTTGCCCGGCGGGGGGTGCCCGTCACCCCCTATATCCCCAGCCGCCTGGACGAGGGCTATGGCCTGAACCGAGAGGCCGTCACCCTCCTGGCCGGGCAGGGGGTGTCCCTGATCATCACCGTGGACTGCGGCATCACCGCCGTGGAGGAGACGGAGCTGGCCCGCTCCCTGGGGGTGGACGTGGTCATCACCGACCACCACGAGTGCAAGGATGACCTGCCCCCGGCCTGCGCCGTGGTGGACCCCTGCCGCCCCGACTGCCCCAGCCCCTTCAAGGAGCTGGCGGGGGTGGGCGTGGCCCTGAAGCTGGCCATGGCCGTGGCCGGGCCGGAGCAGGCGGATAGCGTGCTGCGGGAATACGCCGACCTGGCGGCCATCGGCACCATCGCCGACGTGATGGAGATGGCCGGCGAGAACCGCAGCCTGGTCCGCCTGGGCCTGAAGCTGCTGGAGCACCCCCGCCGCCTGGGGCTGGCCGCCCTGCTGCGGGAGGCCGGACTGGAGGGCAAGCCCCTCACCTCCGTCTCCGTGGGGTACACTCTGGCCCCCCGGATCAATGCCTCCGGCCGCATGGGTCAGGCCATGCTGGCGGTGGAGCTGCTGCTCACCGGCGACCCGGACCGGGCCGCCCGGCTGGCCCAGACCCTGTGCGACCTGAACCGGGAGCGGCAGAGCATCGAGCTGGATATTTATCAGGACTGCACCCGCCGGCTGGAGCAGCACCCCCAGCAGGGGGTGACCGTGCTGGCGGACAGCGGCTGGCACCAGGGGGTGGTGGGCATCGTGGCCTCCCGCCTGAGCGAGAAGCTATGCATGCCCTGCTTTATGATCTGTCTGGACCGGGGCATGGGCAAGGGCTCCTGCCGCTCCTACGGCGGGGTGAACCTGTTCCAGGCCCTGTCCGACTGCGCCCCCCTTCTGGAGGGCTTCGGCGGCCATGCCCTGGCCGCCGGCTTCACCGTGCGGGAGGAGAACATCCCCGCCCTGGCCCAGGGCCTGCGCCGGGCGGTGGACGAGCAGCTGAAGGGGGCCGTCCCCCTCTCTGTGCTGCGGGCGGACGCCGCCGTGACCTCCGACCTGCTGACCGTGGAGAACATCCAGGCGCTGGACCTTCTGGAGCCCTGCGGCACGGGCAACCCCCGGCCGGTCCTGGTGGTGAAGGGGGCGCTGGTGCAGTCTATGAATCAGGTAGGCCGGGGGCGGCATCTGAAGCTGCGGCTGGAGAGCCGGGGCGTCCCCCTGGACGCCATCTTCTTCTCCGCCGACGGCGGGCAGCTGCACCTGACCCCCGGCTGCCGGGTGGACGTGGCCTTCTACCCCCAGATCAACGAGTTCCGGGGGCAGCGCTCGGCGCAGCTCCAGGTGCTGGATCTCCGCGCCGCCCCCTCCCGGGCCCAGCAGGAGCGCCTGGCGGTGGAGAAGTATTTCCGGGGGGAGGAGCTCTCCCCCGAGGAGAGCCGCCCCCTTCTGCCCCGGCGGACGGATTTCGTGGCCCTGTGGCGGTGGCTGGAGCGGCAGTCCGCCCGCTGCGGCGTCATCCAGGACAGCCCCGAGCGCATCGCCCGGGGGGTGGCCCGGATCTCCGGCCAGCCGGAGATGCCCGCCCGCACCTTCATCTGCCTGAAGGTGATGGAGGAGCGCGGCCTGATCGACCTGGACGGCGGGGAGCAGCTGTCCATCACCCTGCGCCAGGTGGAGCACAAGGTGGATCTTGAGGGATCCGCGATCCTTGTCCGCCTGCGCCGCTTTACAGAACAGTAAGAGTTCGGAGGTATCCCATGGACCCCATCTTAGAGCGCTACCACGCGCTGGAAAAAAAGGTGGCCGCCTATACGCCGAATCTGGACACCCAGCGGCTGTATGACGCCTTTACCTTTGCCGACGCCGAGCATCACGGCCAGCTGAGGAAGAGCGGCGAGCCCTATATCATCCACCCCCTGGCGGTGGCCGACATCGTGGCCGACCTGGGGCTGGACACAGACAGCGTGATCGCCGCCCTGCTCCATGACTGCATCGAGGACACCCCCGCCACCCACGAGGACATCGCCAAGAAGTTCGGCCCCACGGTGGCCGAGCTGGTGGAGGGCGTCACCAAGCTGACCCGGATGCAGTATGTCTCTAAGGAAGAGGAGCAGATGGAGAACCTGCGGAAGATGCTCATGGCCATGTCCCATGACATCCGGGTGATCCTCATCAAAATCTGCGACCGGCTGCACAACATGCGCACCATGGAGTATCAGTCCCCCCGGAAGCAGCGGGAGAAATCTCTGGAGACCATGGAGATCTACGCCCCCATCGCCCACCGCTTAGGTATGCAGAAGCTGAAGTGGGAGCTGGAGGACCTGTCCCTGCGCTATCTGGACCCCGTGGGCTATAAGGAGATCGAAAAGCAGCTGGCCGAGCGCTCCTCCGCCCATGAGGAGTTCCTGGCCAGCGTGCAGCACCGCATCCAGCAGCGCATGGATGAGGAGGGCATCCGCTGCACGGTCTACGGCCGGGTGAAGCATATCTACTCCATCTACCGCAAGATGTACACCCAGAACAAGACCCTGGACGAGATCTTCGACCTGTACGCCTTCCGGGTGATCGTGGACGACATCCCGGAGTGCTACAACGTGCTGGGCTGCATCCACGATATGTTCACCCCGGTGCTGGGCCGGTTCAAGGACTATATCAGCACCCCCAAGCCCAACCTGTACCAGTCCCTGCACACCACGGTCATCGGCCGGGAGGGCATCCCCTTCGAGGTGCAGATCCGCACCTGGGCCATGCATCAGACGGCGGAATACGGCGTGGCCGCCCACTGGAAGTATAAGCAGGGGATGGCCAACGCCAAGCTGGGCACCGAGTCCCAGTTCGAGTGGGTGCGCAAGCTGCTGGAGAGCCAGCAGGACACCGACGCCGAGGAGTTCGTCCGCACCCTGAAGGTGGACCTGTTCGCCGACGAGGTGTTCGTGTTCACCCCCAACGGCGACGTGAAGAGCCTGCCCGCCGGGGCCACCCCCATCGACTTCGCCTATAACATCCACTCCGCCGTGGGCAACCACATGATCGGCGCCCGGGTGAACGGGCGCATGGTGCCCTTCGACTATCAGCTGGAGAACGGCGAGATCGTGGAGGTGATCACCTCCAAGTCCGCCAAGGGCCCCAGCCGGGACTGGCTGAACATCTGCAAGTCCAACGAGGCCCGCAACAAGATCCGCCAGTGGTTCAAGAAGGAGCGCCGGGACGAGAACATCGCCACCGGCCGGGCGGCCTTCGAGTCGGAGCTGAAGCACGCCAAGCTCTCTCTGGCCGCCATCACCGCCGAGGACGTGCTGCCCCATATCCTGCACAAGGTGCGCTTCAACTCCCTGGACGAGCTGTACGCCTCCATCGGCTACGGGGGCACCACCGCCGTCAAGACCGTCAGCAAGATCCAGGACGAGCTGCTGCGCCTGGGCCGGCTGAAGGCGGAGAAGGCCGCCGCCGCGGGAAAGGCCCTGGAGGACAGCGTCATCGTCCCCGGCTCCACCCAGTCCCCCCCCACCGGCCCCACCCGGCCGCGGCACTCCGACTCCGGCATCATCGTAGAGGGGCTGGGCAACTGCATGGTGAAGTTCGCCAAGTGCTGCACCCCCGTCCCCGGCGACCCGGTGATCGGGTTCATCACCCGGGGCTACGGCGTGTCCGTCCACCGCTGCGACTGTCCCAACGTGGCCATCAGCCAGAGCAAGCCCGAGGAGGCCGACCGCTGGATCAACGTCACCTGGGCCGAGGACAGCCTGCCCACCTATAAGACGGCGCTGGAGCTGTCCGCCAAGGACCGGGGCGGCCTGACCCTGGATCTGGCCATGGCCCTGTCCTCGGCCCAGGTGAAGGTGAACTCCCTGTCCGCCCGCTCCCTGCCCGACGGCCACGCCGCCGTCAACCTTGTGGTGGAGGTCAAGGACCTGAAGGAGCTCAACGGCGTCATCAACAAGCTGAACAACATCCAGGGCGTGTATTATGTGGCCCGGAGCTCGGGGAAGTAAGGCACACCACAAAATGCGGGCGGCCAAAGGCCGCCCCTACGGCGTGTCATGTTCGTGGTCCCTCGTAGGGCGCGACGACCCGGCGCGCCGCAAAAATACCGGGCGGATGAGGACATCCGCCCCTACGGTGCGCGCAAGAACGTACCTATTCCTGTAAACGTTCCCCTCATTCGTCTGGCCTGCGGCCAGACACCTTCCCCTGGGGGAAGGCTTGGTGGATAGCCTGCGCCCGCCCGGGGGTCATAGGGGGCGAAGCCCCCTATACATCTAAAAAGGGTGGGTTTGGGCGGGTATTAAATCTTTGGAGGTCGATCTTATGCGTGCTGTTGTCACCCGGGTCGCCTCCGCCAGCGTCACCATCGGCGGCAAGGTCAACGGCCAGATCGGCCGGGGCTATCTGATCCTGCTGGGCGTGGGCCCGGAGGACACCGAGGCCGTGTGCGACAGGCTGGCGGAGAAGATCTGCAATCTCCGCATCTTTGAAGATGAAAACGAAAAAATGAACCTGAACCTGGAGCAGGTGGGCGGCTCCATCCTGGTGGTGTCCCAGTTCACCCTGTACGCCGACACCTCCAGCCGCCGCCCGGGCTTCTCCGGGGCGGCCAAGCCCGACCTGGCCATCCCTCTGTATGAGCGGTTCATGGACCGCTGCCGTGCCCGGGGCTTCACCGTGGAGCACGGTCAGTTCGGCGCGGACATGCAGGTGGAGTCGGTGAACGACGGGCCTGTGACCATTCTGTTTGATCTGTAACGCTGCCCCCGGGGCAGCGCGGAAGGAGGAAAAACCATGAAGGTAAAGCGCATGCAGGTGGGCCCCATCGGCACCAACTGCTATCTGCTGGAGGATGAGCAGACGGGCAAGGCCGCGGTGATCGACCCCGGCGAGGAGGCCGACCGCATCCTGGCCCAGCTGAAGGCCGACCAGGTGGAGGCGGCGTACATCCTGCTGACCCACGGCCACTATGACCACACCACCGCCGTGCCCGCCCTGCACAGGGCCCTGCCCGGCGCCAAGATCTATATCCACGCCGCCGACGCCAACGGCGCGGGCAGCCGCCTGTTCCCCCTGGCCGGACAGGTGAAGGAGCTGAGCTTCTATGACGAGGGGGACACCCTCCCCCTGGGCGGCCTGACCATCCATGTGCTGCACACGCCGGGGCACTCCAAGGGCAGCGTGACCCTGCTGGTGGAGGACGTGCTGTTCACCGGGGACACCCTGTTCGCCGGCTCCTGCGGCCGCACCGACCTGGCCGGGGGCAGCTATGAGGAGATCATGTCCTCTCTGGCCCGGCTGGGCCGTCTGGAGGGGGACTATCACGTGTGCCCCGGCCACGACGTGACCTCCACTCTGGAGCGGGAGCGCCAGCTCAACCCCTTTATGCAGGAGGCCCTGCGCCAGGGCTGACCGCCATCCCTGTCTTTCCGGTGCTCCCGTCCCCCGTGAGCGGGAGCACAAAAAACATCCCTAAAAAGAACCAACGTCATCCAACCAAGTACTTTGTCATTGCGAGCCAGTTGGCAAACTGGCGTGGCAATCCGTTCTCTCAGACTTTAGGGATACGGATTCCCACGGCAGTGACATCGGTCACTGCCTCGGAATGACGTTGACAAAAGGACGGACGCCTATGAAGCTGAATTTTCACGGCCACCAGGAGAAATACACGGTGGAGCAGAGCATGCTCAACCTCTTTCCCGGGGAGAAGCCCGTCTACGGGCCCATCGCCCCGGAGGACGACAGCTGGGCCGACATCTCCCTGACCGAGGAGGGCGATCTGTGCCGCATCCGCATCGCCCTGAGCCGGGGCGGACGGCGAGGGGAGCATGGCCTGGAGGTCCCCCTGTCCGGCAGCGAGTTTCAGCGGGAGGGCCAGCGCCGCCACGGGGTGGGCCGGTGCTTCTATCTGGCCGCCCGGCAGGTGCTGCCCGCAGATCCCCCCTGGGGGATGCTGGCCGGGGTGCGGCCGGTCAAGCTGCCCACCGCCCTTTTGCAGGAGGGGAACAGCCCCGCGCGGGTGCTGGACGCCCTCACCCACGACTACTACATCTCCCCCCGCCGGGCCCAGCTGGCCCTGGACTGCGCCCAGGCCAGCCTGGCCGTCAGCCGCCACCTGCGGGACGACCAGGTGTCCCTCTATGTGGGCATCCCCTTCTGCCCCACCCGGTGCGCCTACTGCTCCTTCGTCTCCGCCGATGTCCACAAGGCCCTGAAGCTGGTCCCCGCCTATGTAGAGGCCCTGCTGCGGGAGCTGGATGCCACCGGCGAGACTCTGGCCCGGGCGGGACTGACCGTCCACTCCCTGTATATGGGGGGCGGCACCCCCACTACCCTGAGCCCGGAGCAGCTGGATCGGGTGCTGACCCGCATGGAGCAGGTCCTGCCCCTGGGGCAGTGCGCGGAATATACGGTAGAGGCCGGGCGGCCGGACACCATCACCCCGGAGAAGCTGCGGGTGCTCACCCGCCACGGCATCGGCCGCATCTCCATCAACCCCCAGACGCTGGAGGACGACGTGCTGGCCGCCATCGGCCGCAAACACGACGCGAAGGCCATCCTCGACGCCTTCGCCATGGCCCGGGCGGAGGGCTTTGACTGCATCAACGCCGACCTGATCGCCGGCCTGCCCCGGGACAGCGAGGAGGGCTTCCGCCGCTCTCTGGACGGCGTGCTGGCGCTTGGGGCGGAGAACATCACCGTCCACACCCTGGCCCTGAAGAAGGGCTCCGCCCTCATGACCCGGGACCAGGGGGGCACCCTGCCCCCGGGGGACGAGGTGGCCCGGATGCTGGACTACTCTCTGGACACCCTGCGGGGGGCGGGCTACGCCCCCTATTACCTGTACCGGCAGAAGTACATGTCCGGCGCCCTGGAGAACGTGGGCTGGGCCCTGCCGGGAAAGGACAGCATCTATAACATCATCATGATGGAGGAGCTGCAGAGCGTCATCTCCGCCGGGGGCGGCGGGGTGACCAAGCTGGTGGGCCGGGACGGCAGTATCCTGCGCCTGCCCAACCCCAAGTACCCCCATGACTATCTGGCCATGGAGAACAAGATCCTGGCCCAGAAGGGGCAGATCCTGGATCTTTATCAGCGGTAGCGCGCAGGAGGTGAGCTCCATGTCAGCCGATCTCTTCGACCCCCGGGACAGCCGGTACAAGTCCCCCTATGGGGCCGTCCCCATGGGCACACAGGTGCGCCTGACCCTGCGGCCCCGCCGGGCCGAGGGGGTGTCCCGCTGCGCCCTCACCGCCCGGTACGAGATGGACGGGGACTACACCCTCACCGTCCCCATGGAGTGGTCGGGGCTGGAGGAGGGCCGGGACCTGTATACCGCCCTTCTGCCCGCCGGCGGGCCGGGGCTGGTGTGGTACTCCTTCCGGGTGGAGCGCTTCGGCGCCGACCCTCTGGAGCTGGGCCCCTATCAGCTGACGGTGTACGACGACACCGAGGCCGTGCCCGACTGGTTCGGCCGGGGGGTGACCTATCAGATCTTCCCCGACCGCTTCTGCCGCTCCCACATCCCCGATCCCGCCGGCATGGTGGGGGGGCGCACCGTTCACCAAAACTGGGACGACTGCCCCCAGTGGCAGCCGGACGAACAGGGCCAGATCCGCAACCGGGACTTCTTCGGCGGCGACCTGACCGGGGTGACGGAGAAGCTGGACTACCTGAAGGGGCTGGGGGTGGACACCATCTACTTCAACCCCATTTTCGAGGCCGCCGAGAACCACCGCTACGGCACCGCCGACTACGGGAACATCGACCCCATGCTGGGCACGGAGCAGGACTTCCGCCGCCTGTGTGAGCAGGCCCACCGCCGGGGCATCCGGGTGATGCTGGACGGGGTGTTCAACCACGCGGGCTTCGTCAGCCGCTACTTCAACGGCGACGGCTTTTACGGCCCCGGCGGGGCCAGCCGGGATCCCAATTCCCCCTACCGCAGCTGGTTCCGCTTTACCCACTGGCCCGACCAGTACGACAGCTGGTGGGGCATCCGCACCCTGCCCGCCTTCAACGCCCATGACCCCGCCTACCGCCAGTTCATCTTTGGGGACAAGGACTGCGTCATCCGCCGGTGGCTGCGGGCGGGGGCCGACGGCTGGCGGCTGGATGTGGCCGACGAGGTGCCCGACGACTTTGTATCGGGCATCCACCGGGCCGCCCGGGCGGAGAAGCCCTCCGCCGTGGTCATCGGCGAGGTGTGGGAGGACGGCTCCACCAAGATCGCCTACGGCGTGCGCCGGAAGCACATCCTGGGGGGCCACTGCGACGGCCTGATGAACTACCCCTTCCGCACCGCCGCCCTGAGCTTCCTGCTGGGGCAGGGGGCGGAGCAGTTCGTGGCCGCCATGGAGACCCTGCGGGAGAACTATCCCCCCTCCGCCTTTTACTCCGCCATGAACTCCCTGGGCACCCACGACACCCCCCGGGCCCTCACCCTGCTGGCCCTGGGCTCCCCCTGCACGGAGCAGTCCCGCCAGTGGCGGGCAGAATTCCGGCTGAACGGGGAGCAGCGCCGCCGGGGCGTGGATCTGCTGAAGGTGGGCTCCGCCCTGCTGTTCTGCTTTCCCGGCTCCCCCACGGTGTACTACGGGGACGAGGCGGGAGTGGAGGGCTTTGAGGACCCCTTCAACCGCCGCACCTACCCCTGGGGGCAGGAGGACAAAGAGCTGTTGGACTGGTATGCCGCCCTGGGCCGCCTGCGCCGGGAGCATCCGGCCCTTCAAAACGGAAATATCGAATATCTGTTCGATTTCGGTGACCTGCTGGTGTTCTCCCGCTCCGACGAAAAGGAGACCGTCCTGTGCGCCTGCAACGCCGGGGAGCAGCCGGCGGCCTGTCTGCTGGACTTCCCGGCGGCGGTCCTGCTGGGGGACTGCACCGTGGAGGAGGGGGAGGAGGGCTATGCCCTCACCCTTCCGCCCCGCTCCGCCGCCGTCCTTTTAAGGGCCGGGACCCCTTGTGCCCCAAGGGGTGCAACCGCCGATTGACAAAAAGGAATGGACGCCTGGTAGACACAGGCGTCCATTTTTGCTATGCTGGGAACACAACAAACAACGTTTTAGTGAGGAGGATCCCCCATGACCTTAGGCCAACGCATCCAGGAGCTGCGCAGACAGCAGAACCTCTCTCAGGAGGAGCTGGGCACCCGGCTGGGCGTGTCCCGGCAGGCGGTGTCCCGCTGGGAGATGGACGGCGCCGTGCCCGACGTGGATAAACTCATCGCCATGAGCAAGCTGTTCTCCGTCACCCTCAACGACCTGCTGGGGGTAGAGGCCCCCGGCGGGGAAACGGAAACACCGGAGGCGGAACAGGCCGCCCCTCAGATCGTCATTGCCCCGGTGAAAAACAGCCGCTGGAACGCCCTGCTGGCCGTTCTGCTGTGCCTGTGCCTGATCCTGACCGGATTTACCGCCGCCCAGCTGCGGCAGACCGATCAGCGTCTGACCCAGCTGGAGCAGCAGGGGTCGGTGATCACCGCCCTGGATCCCAACGCCCCTCTGGTGGCAGCGGCGGAGTTCCGATGCATCAACTGGAACGGTCAGCAGAACGCCTGCACTCTGGCCGTCACCCTCACCGCCGCCCAGATGGTGCCCGACCTGAAGGTCACCCTTCAGGCGGCGGATCAGGAGGGGAACGTCTGGGCGGAGGAGATGCAGCTCCAGGGGGGCTCCATCTGGCACCGGGGACTGGACAAGATCTACATCTGGAGCACTCCCATCACCGTGTCCGCCATCTTTGACGACGGCAGAGGGGGCAGCTACACCCAGCCCCTGTTCACCATCGACACCATCAGCCCCAACCACTACAGCTGGAACCCCCTGTGGGAGCAGTGAACTTCAGGCGGCGCAAAGATACGGGCTGCGCCGTAAAGATACCGTTTGGATATTTCGACGTTTTGTGACAAACGCGGGCGCGGCGGCCGGTCATACCGGCCGCCGCGCCTTACATTCTGCCCCGCTATTCTTCTTTTTTACCTGCGCCCTTTCCCTGGGAAATATTACCATCGATCGACAAGGGCAGATACGGTTTTGACGGGCAGAAATGGGCCCATACATCGTCAAGTCCCTTGACAATACG
>CAVJLQ010000024.1:0-10976 GCA_963650435.1 Alloprevotella sp.
GGCCTGGGGGTCATCCGAAAGAAGCCCGACATCCGCTATAAGGATCCGGAGCCGCTGAAGGGCCTTCCTCCGGTGCAGCTGGCGATCCTGAATAACGCCAAACGCTATGTCAAGCCCGGGGGAGTGCTGCTGTACTCCACCTGCACCGTGCTGGAACGGGAAAACCGGGGCGTCATACAGGCGTTTTTGGCAGAAAACAGCCAGTTCACGCCGGAGGGCTTCACCCTGCCCGGACCTGTGGGCAGCGTGGAGGGGGGCATGGTCACCCTCTGGCCCCATCTGTACGGCACGGACGGGTTCTTTATCTGCAAGCTGAGAAAAGGGGAGAGTCCCTGTAATGGTTGACATAAAATCTATGACACCGGAGGAGCTGGCCGCTTTTTTCAAGGAGCTGGGACAGCCCGCCTTCCGGGCGAAGCAGGTGTTCCGGTGGCTGTACCGGGGTGTGACCTCCTTCGACGAGATGACCGACCTGCCCAAGGCCCTGCGGGAGCAGCTGGAGGAGCGCTGCTTCCTGACGGCGCCCAAGGTGGCCCGGAAGCAGGTGTCCGCCATCGACGGCACCATCAAATATCTCTGGGAGCTGGCCGACGGCAACTGCATCGAGACGGTGCTCATGCGCTATCAGCACGGAAATACCGTCTGCGTCTCCAGCCAGGTGGGCTGCCGCATGGGCTGCGCCTTCTGCGCCTCTACCATCGCGGGGCGGGTGCGGGACCTGACCCCGTCGGAGATGATGGACCAGGTGCTGTTCACCCAGCTGGACAGCGGCGCCCATATCTCCAACATCGTGCTCATGGGCATCGGTGAGCCCCTGGATAATTTCGACACGGTGATGAAGTTCCTCCAGCTGGTCAACCACCCGGAGGGGCTGAACATCGGGATGCGGCACATCTCTCTGTCCACCTGCGGGCTGACAGAGAAAATTGACAAGCTGGCACAGCTTGGGTTACAATTGACCCTGTCGGTATCGCTCCACGCGCCCGATGACGAGACCCGCTCCCAGATCATGCCCATCAACCGCTCGGTCGGGGTGGACAAGCTGATGGACACCTGCCGCCGGTATTTCAAGACCACCGGGCGGCGCATCTCCTATGAGTACGCTATGATCGACGGGGTGAATGACTCCGACCGGCAGGCCGACCTGCTGGCTGGACTGCTGAAGGGACTGCCGGGGCATGTGAACCTGATCCCCCTGAACGACGTGGAGGAGAGCCCCCTAAAGCCCAGCCGCCGGGTGGCCCAGTTCCAGAAGCGGCTGGAGTCCCACGGCGTGACAGTGACGGTGCGCCGGCGGCTCGGCAGCGACATCGACGCCTCCTGCGGCCAGCTGCGCCGCAAGGCGATGAAAGAAAAACAGACAGATTGAGGGCGCCGCCCGGCGGGGCGGCACGCTCTTCGATTTTCAGGCCGGGGTTCCGGCGGAAAAGAGGATGACCCATGGAAGTGTGGGGGATCACCGACCGCGGTGTGGTTCGGGAACAAAATCAGGATATGTTTGCGGTGCGCCGCCTGCCCGACGGGCGCGTGGCCGCTGTGGTGTGCGACGGCATGGGCGGCGCCCGGGCGGGCAATGTGGCCAGCACCCTGGCGGTAGACAGCTTCTTCCGCGCCTTTGATCAGGAGGGTCCCCAGGGCGAGGACGACCGCGGCCTTTTGGAGCGTGCCGCCGCGCAGGCCAATCAGCAGGTCTATCACCGCTCCCTTCACGACGAGAACTGTACCGGCATGGGCACCACGCTGGTGGCCGTTCTGGCGGGGGAGAGGGAGACCACTCTTCTGAACGAGGGGGACAGCCGGGCCTACCACATTACGGCGCAGGGCATCACCCAGATCACCCGGGACCACTCCCTGGTGCAGGATCTGGTGCAGCGGGGGGAGCTGACCCCCGAGCAGGCCCGCAACCACCCCCACAAGAACCTGATCACCCGGGCGCTGGGGGCTGAGCCGGAGCTGAACGCCGATCTCTTCCGGGTGCAGGCAGCCCCCGGAGAATTCCTTTTGCTGTGCAGCGACGGACTGAGCAACACGGTCACCGACCAGGAGCTCCTGTATGAGGTGATCCACGGCGGAGGTCCGGACAGCTGCTGCCAGCGGCTGCTGGACATCGCGCTGCGCAGGGGCGCGCCGGACAATGTGACGGTCGTGCTGATCCAGTATTGAGTCAGGCGGCGCCGGCCCCCTAAAACAGGAACAAGGGAGGAGATTTACCATGGATCAGTATATTGGTAAATTACTCGACAACCGATATGAAATTCTGGAGCTGATCGGCGTGGGCGGCATGGCCCGGGTGTATAAGGCCCGGTGTCACTGGCTCAACCGCTATGTGGCCATCAAGATCCTGCGGGACGACCTGGCCCAGGACTCCGAGATCCGCCGCCGCTTCCACGATGAGTCCCAGGCTGTGGCCATGCTGTCTCACCCCAACATCGTGGCCGTGTACGACGTCAGCCGCTCCTCGGATCAGGAGTATATCGTCATGGAGCTGATCGACGGCATCACGCTGAAGCAGTACATGCAGCGCAAGGGCAATAAGCTGCCCTGGCGGGAGGCCCTGCACTTCATCACCCAGATCGTCAAGGCGCTGGGCCACGCCCACAGCCGGGGCATCATCCACCGGGACATCAAGCCCCACAACATCATGGTGCTGCGGGACGGCAGCGTGAAGGTGGCCGACTTCGGCATCGCCCGGGTCTCCGCCGGAGGACACAGCACCCTGACCCAGGAGGCCCTGGGCTCTGTCCACTATATCTCCCCGGAGCAGGCCAGGGGCAGCCGCATCGACGCCCGGTCCGACCTGTACTCCGCCGGTGTGGTGCTGTATGAGATGATCACCGGCCGCCTGCCCTTCGAGGGGGACAACCCGGTCTCCGTGGCCATCCAGCACATCAATTCCATCCCCCTGTCCCCCCGGGAGATCGACCCGGAGCTGCCCGAGGCGCTGGAGGCCATCACCATGAAGGCCATGGCCCCCGACCCCGACGACCGGTATACCTCCGCCGACGAGATGCTGGCCGACCTGGAGGAGTTCCGGAAAAACCCCAACATCAACTTCGACTTCGGCCCCACGGACTTTCTTCCCCAGGAGGAGGTGGAGGAGGCGGAGCGCACCCAGATCCGCGCGGTCCCGCCGCCCCACCGCTCCCGGCTGGAGGAGAAGGCGCCCCACCGCCGGCGGCGGGAGCAGGAGGAGGACGACGAGCCGGAGGAGCACCGCTCCGCGGCGCCCGTCGTGGCCGCAGTACTGCTGATCCTGGCCTTTGTGGGCGGGGTGATCTACTTCCTGTACGCCACCTTTATGTCCGGCCTGTTCGCCCCCACAGACAGCTATCCCGTCCCGGATCTGAAGGAAAAGATCTTTGACGAGGTGGTCCAGGACGAGACCATATTGGGGGACCACTTTACCGTTGAGCTCGGCAGCACGGTCAGCGACGATACCCCCGCGGGCACCATCATCGGCCAGAGCCCCGCGGCCGGATCCACGGTGAAGGAAGAGATGAACACCATCACCGTGACCGTCAGCAGCGGGCCGGAGATCATTCTGATGCCCGATGTGCTGAATAAGGAGTATCTCAAGGCGGTCAGCGAGCTGGTGAACATGCAGCTGGACGTCTCCACCCCGTACACCTACCGCAACTCCTCTGAGATCGCCAAGGACCATATCATAGAGACCAGGCCCATGCCGGGCACGCCGCTGTCCCCCGGCGATGAGGTGACCATCGTCATCAGCAGCGGACCGGAGATCAAGTCCCTGGAGCTGCCCGACTATAAGGACAGGACCCGGGCCTGGGCCGAGGACGACCTGGCCCTGCGCAACCTGGCGGTCAAGGTCCAGGAGGTCTACAGCGACAGCGTGGAGGCCGGAACGGTGATCGCCCAGTACCCCGACCCCGGCACCATGGTGGAGGAGGGCAGCACGGTGAACATCCAGGTCAGCAAGGGGCCCGATCCCGCCACAGCGCCCAAGACCGTGACCAGGCAGGTCACCGTGGCCGTCCCCATGGACAGCGGAACGGTGAATGTGAAGGTGACCATGGACGGCGAGGTCGTCTATGAAAACGACGTCACCTTCGACAGTGAAAACGACCCCCTGATGAATATGGGCAGCGTGTCCTTCATGGTGACCGGTTCGGGCACCAAGGTGCTGTCTGTGTACTACAACGGCCAGCTGGATCACACCCAGACCGTTGACTTCACCCAGCCCTGATGGAGGGGGTCATCATCAAGGCCCTCAGCGGCTTCTATTACGTGGACGACAGAAGTGACGTTTACGCCTGCCGGGGCCGGGGAAAGCACCGGTACGAAAAGGTGACCCCCCTGGTGGGTGACCGGGTGGAGTTCACCCCCTTGGACAACGGGCAGGGGGCGCTGGATCAGATCCTGCCCCGAAAGAACCGGTTTTTCCGCCCGGCGGTGGCCAATATCGACCTGTTGGTGATCATCGCATCCATGGCCATCCCCCGCACCGACCCCTTCCTGAGCGACCGGGTGGTGACCATTGCGGAGGGAAACGGCTGCGACAGCGTGATCTGCGTAAACAAGTGCGACCTGGAGCCCGGGGACGAACTGGCAGACATATACCGCGCCGCCGGGTTTCAGACCGTCCTGATCAGCGCCGAGACCGGCGAGGGGATCGGCCGTCTGAAGGAGATCATATCCGGCAAGGTGTGTGCCTTTACAGGGAATTCAGGCGTTGGGAAGTCCAGCATTTTGAACGCGCTGGAGCCCGATTTTTCCCTCCCGGTGGGCGAGGTGAGCAAGAGCCTTGGCCGCGGGCGGCACACCACCCGCCATGTGGAGCTGTTCCGCCTGTCCTGCGGGGCGCTGGCGGCAGATACGCCGGGCTTTTCCTCCTTCGACGCGGATAAGATGGAGCTGTGCCGCAAGGAGCAGCTGCAGTACCGGTTCCGGGAGTTTGCCCCCTATCTGGACAAGTGCCGCTTTCAGGACTGCGCCCATATCAAGGAGAAGGGCTGCGCCGTGCTGGCGGCCGTCAAGGAGGGGAAGATCCCCCTCTCCCGCCACCAGAGCTATGTCCGCCTGTATGAGCAGGCCAGCGAGATCCCCGACTGGGAACGAAACGATTAGAACAGACGCACAGCAATTGCTGTGCGTCTGTTCTTGAGACTGTCAAAAAAGCAGTGGAACGTTGAGATACGGGAAGGAAGATAGTTACGAAAGAAACCCAGGAAGGGTGTCTCAAGGTGAATTGCCCCGCAGGGGCAAGAGAGGGTGGCCTGGGCCATTCGTTTTTAAGGATAAGATCATGAAACTTTTTCAAAGTTTCATGATCTTCTACAGCTTGTCGAAAAGTCTTTTCGACAAGCTGTAGAACAGACGCACAGCAATTGCTGTGCGTCTGTTTTTTTGGCACCTGCGGGCCGTTTTCCCATATACTGTTTTAGAATCTGAATGGGAGGGAGGCGTTGTTGTGGGTATCGTGGTAGTGCGCTCCCCTAAGTGCCTGAAGGGCCTGCTGCGCAGGCTGTTCGGCCTGAAGGAGGAGAAGTAGCATAGGATCCGCTCTCCGGTCATATAGTGTTGCAGGCAGCCGCAGGTCGGCCGACACAAATGGAAAAGGGAGCGGAACTGAGCATGGAACTGGAATTTGAACGGGATCATCTTCACGATCATGAGACGGTGCTGGACACGACCCTGTGCCAGGAGGAGACGCTGGAGGCCATCGTACCGGACGCCTGCCCCGACATTCGCCGCATCGTGGACTGCTGCGGTCAGGTCTGTCTGACGGGGAAACAGGCCCAGGATGGGGCGGCCGCGGTCAGCGGGGTCATCCGGGCCGCGGTACTGTATCAGCCAGAGGGGGGGACCACCCTGAAGAAGCTGGAGCTGTCCCTGCCCTTCAGCTGCCGGGCGGAGTGCGCCGCCATGACACAGGCGGCGGAGATCGTAGCTTCCCCCAGGCTGCGGCGGATCGAAGCCAGGGCGCTGAACCCGCGGAAGGTGCTGCTGCGGGTGGATCTGGCGGTAGACCTGCTGGTCCTTCAGCCCCGGGAGCGCACGATCTGTACCCAGGCGCCGGAGGAGAGCGGGAACGGGCTGTGCCAGCTGTGGGAGCAGCGGGAGACCTACATCCTGTCCGCCGTGCGGGAGCGGCCCTTCTCCATGTCTGAAACGGTGCGCCTGCCCGCGGGCGACGGCATAGAGATCCTGTCCTGCCGGGGGACGGCGGCGTGCGGCGAGAGCCGGCTCATCGGCAGTAAGCTGATCTTCAAGGGCAGCATCAGCCTTCAGCTGCTGCTGCAGGACGGCTCCGGCGGGCTTACGGCCCATCAGGAGAGCCTGGCCTTCTCCCAGGTCATGGAGGCGGCCGGCGCAGGGGAGGACAGCACCTGCGACATGGATGTGGAGCTGACCGACCTGTCCTGGCAGCCGGCGGGGGAGGATGGCCGCAGTGTAGAGATCAGCGCGGAGCTGCTGGCCCAGGCCATGGTATGGGAACGCAGGCCCCTGCAGCTGCTGCGGGACCTGTACAGCACCAGCTGCCTGACCCAGGTGCAGACGGAGGAGCTGGCCCTGACCCAGCTGGTGGACCGCTCTGTGCGCACCCAGAGCGTGCGTGAGCTGCTGGAGACCGCCGCCCCCGCCCACAGCGCGGTGGACTGCTGGCTGTCTCTGGGACAGGTGGAGCAGCAGCGGGAGGGGGACGGCGTGAACGTCACCGCCCAGATCCAGCTGACCGCCCTCTACCTCAACGACGAGGGGCAGCTGCAGTCGGTGCAGCGGGCCGCCCAGGCCGTGTGCAGGGTGGAGTGCCCCCAGGAGGCGGAGTGCCGGGTCCGGTGCCGCTGGAGCGGCGAAATGTTTGCCGCGCTGGCCGCCGGCGGGGTAGAGGTCCGGTGCAGTCTGGACTTTTTCTGCACAGTTCTGGCCCGGCAGAGCGTCACCATGGCAGTGCGGGGCGAGCTGGGGGAGAAGCGCGCGGCGGAGGCTGGAGAGCAGCCCTCGGTGGTGCTGCGTCTGGCCGCCCCGGGGGAGCAGCTTTGGGACATCGCCAAGGCATACGGCACCACCCGGGAGGAGATCCGCCTGGCCAACGGGCTGGAGGAGGACGAGACGCCGGAGCACACCATGCTGCTGATCCCGCGGGTGCGGTAAAGCGGACATAGGACTGCAAAGCGGGGAGAGGGAGACCTCTTCCCGTTTTATGTATATTTCCAAAGGTCCGCTCATAGCCTGTAAGGAAAATACCGGCTGACCAATGAAGGCCGAAGGAGGAGTCAACGTGGAAGACCGCAAGATCTATGAAGATATCGCCCTCCGCACTGAGGGAGACATCTATATCGGCGTGGTAGGGCCGGTACGCACGGGCAAGTCCACTTTCATCAAGCGATTTATGGAGACCATGGTCATCCCCAACATCGAAAACGTCTACCGCCGGGAGCGCGCCCGGGACGAGCTGCCCCAGAGCGGCTCCGGCCGCACCATCATGACGGCGGAGCCGAAGTTCGTGCCCGAGGAGGCTGTCGACCTGGAGATGGAGGCGGGGCGCACCCTGCGCCTGCGGATGATCGACTGCGTGGGCTACATGGTGGACGGCGCGGCGGGCCATCTGGAGGGGGAGACCGAGCGCATGGTGACCACCCCCTGGTTCCCCCAGGAGATCCCCATGGCGGAGGCGGCGGAGATCGGCACCCGGAAGGTCATTGCGGAGCACTCTACCATCGGCATCGTGATCACCACCGACGGCACCATCACCGACATCCCCAGGGAGGGCTATCTGGAGGCGGAGGGACGGGTCATACAGGAGCTGAAGGAGCTGGGCAAGCCCTTTTTGGTGCTGCTCAACTCCGCCCAGCCCAACTCCGAGCGGGCACGCGCCATCCGGGCGGACATCGCCCAGCGGTACGACGTGACCTGCGTGGCCTGCAGCTGTCTGGAGCTGGGGCGGGAGGAGATCGGCGAGATCCTGAAGAGCGTGCTCTACGAGTTCCCCCTGAAGGAGCTGGACCTGTTCCTCCCCCCGTGGGTGGACGCCCTGCCCCGGGAGCACCCCATCAAGGCGGCCCTGTATGATGCCATCCGGGCGGGGGCAAAGGGGCTGCAGCGGATCCGCGACGCCGAGGGGGCTGTGGCCCATATGGCCGCCTGCGAGCAGGTATGCGACGCGCGGCTGCGCTCCATCGACCTGGGCACCGGGCTGGCCCAGGCGGTGCTGGAGCTGCCCCGGGCCCTGTTCTATCAGACGATCTCCCAGCAGTCGGGCTTTGAGATCGCCGACGACGGCGACCTGATGGGCCTTCTGACCCGGCTGGCCAAGGTAAAGTCGGAATACGACAAGGTGGCCGACGCCCTGCACGAGGTGGAGGAGACGGGGTACGGGATCGTGGTGCCCTCCATCGACTCCCTTGTGCTGGAGGAGCCGGAGATCGTCCGCCAGGGGGGACGGTACGGCGTGCGGCTGAAGGCCAGCGCCCCGTCCATCCATATGATCCGGGCGGACATCGAGACCGAGGTGTCGCCCATCGTGGGCAGCGAAAAGCAGAGCGAGGAGATGGTCCACTACCTGCTGCAGGAGTTCGAGGGGGATACCAGCAAGATCTGGCAGTCCAACATCTTCGGCAAGTCCTTCTACGAGCTGGTAGGGGAGGACCTGAACGCCAAGGTCAAGCGCATGCCGGAGGATGCCCGGGCCAAGCTGCGGGAGACCCTGCAGCGGATCATCAACGAGGGCTCCGGCGGCCTGATCTGTATCATTCTGTAAATTCGGCGGGAGATGCGGGCATTCAGGGACAATATGTGTGCAAAACCGGGAAATTTCCGGACGTTTTGTCGGCGATCGATCAGATCCCATTGACATTTTGCGGCATATCAGTACAATAGGAAAGACCGGCCGCCCGAAGCGCCGGAAATTGCGCTGCATCCTCTGTGGGAGGAGCGGCAGCAGGAGGTAAATTTAATATGTCAAACGCAAATGTCAACCCCAAGGTGGGCCGTCTGGCCCGCATGGCCCTGCTGGTGGCCATCATCATTCTGCTCACCTTTACGCCCCTGGGCTACATCACGCTGCCCTTCATCGCGGCGACCACCATCCAGATGCCGGTGATCATCGGCGCGGTGATGATGGGGCCCGTCTCCGGCCTGGTGCTGGGCATCGCCTTTGGCCTGTCCGCCCTGTGTAAGGTGCTGATGATGCCGGGGGCCGACCCTGTGGCCACCCTGATCCTGAACGCCAACTTCTTCCTGTACGCCTTTATCGCCGTCGTGCCCCGGGCGCTCATGGGCTGGCTCAGCGGGCTGCTGTTTGCGGGACTGGATAAAACGCCCCTGAAGGAGAAAAACCGCCGCATCGTCTCTTACGGCATCACTGGCTTTGTGGGGTCTATGCTGAACACCGTGTTCTATCTGGGCTCCCTCTGGCTCATGGCCAGCGGATTCGTGGCCGAGGCCTATGCCATGGACATCAGCGGCGTGGGCGCCATGGTCATGACCGTAGCCACCACCGCCGGCATCCCCGAGGCCGTCGTCTCCTGCGTGGTCGTGGCCGCCGTGTGCCGCGCCCTTCAGGCACTGGAGCGCAGCAAGTGAATATCCAACACCCCTTCGGCCCAGCCGGAGGGGTATTTTTGTGCCAGAGTTAAAAAAGCATGAAAGTTTTCCCGAACATATAGCAATCCACTCAGCCATCAGGTATAATCAGACTGAGGTATTTCTCCCCGCCAGAGGGGCGGCGGAGGAACCAGACAGAAAGGGACGATGCGCAATGCCTACCAACCAATATGAAAGTCCGCTGGCCTCCCGCTACGCCAGCGATGAGATGCTGTACCTGTTCTCCGCCGACAAAAAATTCTCCACCTGGCGCCGCGTGTGGGTGGCTCTGGCCCGGGCGGAGATGGAGCTGGGCCTGCCCGTGACCCAGGAGCAGGTGGACGAGCTGGAGGCCCACATCACGGACATCGACTACCAGCGGGCCGCCCAGTGGGAGAAGAAGCTGCGCCACGACGTGATGGCCCATGTCCATACTTACGGGGAGCTGTGCCCCAAGGCCATGCCCATCATCCATCTGGGGGCCACAAGCTGCTACGTGGGGGACAATACCGATGTGATCCTCATGCGGGAGGGGCTGGAGCTGGTGCGGGACAAGCTGGTGCGGGTGCTGGCCAGCCTGGCCAAGTTCGCTGACGAGTACAAGGCCATGCCCACCCTGGGCTTTACCCACTTCCAGGCCGCCCAGCTGGTCACCGTGGGCAAACGGGCGACCCTGTGGATGAACGAGCTGCTCATGGACCTGGAGGAGGTGGAGCACCGCATCTCCACCCTGAAGCTGCTGGGCTCCAAGGGCACCACCGGCACCCAGGCGTCCTTCCTGGAGCTGTTTGAGGGCGACCACGAGAAGGTGAAGCTGCTGGAGGAGAAGATCGCCAGGGAGATGGGCTTTACTGCCGTTGTCCCCGTAAGCGGGCAGACCTATTCCCGCAAGATGGACTACAACGTGCTGTCCACCCTGGCCGGCATCGCCCAGTCCGCCAGCAAGTTCGCCACCGACCTGCGCCTGCTGTGCCACCTGAAGGAGGTGGAGGAGCCCTTTGAGAAGAACCAGATCGGTTCCTCCGCCATGCCCTATAAGCGCAACCCCATGCGCAGCGAGCGGATCTGCTCCCTGGCCCGGTATGTGATCGCCGACGCCAACAACCCCGCCATCACCGCCGCCACCCAGTGGTTCGAGCGCACCCTGGACGACTCCGCCAACAAGCGCATCGCCGTGCCCGAGGCCTTCCTGGCCGTGGATGCTATCCTGAACATCATGCTGAACGTCTCCTCCGGACTGATCGTCCACCCCAAGGTCATCCAGCGCCATGTGATGGAGGAGCTGCCCTTCATGGCCAGCGAGAACATCATGATGGACGCTGTGAAGCGGGGGGGCGACCGTCAGCAGCTGCATGAGCGCATCCGCGTGCTGTCCATCCAGGCGGGCAAGAATGTGAAGGATCTGGGCCTGAGCAACGATCTGATCCAGC
>CAVJLQ010000025.1:0-2995 GCA_963650435.1 Alloprevotella sp.
GGCCGCCCGCCAAGCCTTCCCCTGGGGGAAGGTGGCATCGCCGAAGGCGATGACGAATGAGGGGAACGTCTGCGGGATAGGCACGTTCTTGCGGCGCGCCGGGTCGTCGCGCCCTACGGATCCGGAATGAAACGCTTCGTAGGGCAAGGGCTCTGCCCTTGCCGACTTGATATACATAAGGCACGATGAGGGCATCGGGCCCTACGAGGAACCACGAACAAGACACGCCGTAGGGGCGGATGTCCTCATCCGCCCAACGTATAGAGTTGCAGGGTGTGGTGTTAGAATTTGTAGGGGCGGATATCATCCGCCCGCGGGCCGGTGGGGACACCGGCCCCTACAGAGGATCACGGGTCGTATCATGATCCGCCCGCTCAACGTTTCACGTGAAACTGTGGGCTTCGATTCGGTATTCCCATGGTTTATTCGTGCAGTACCTTCTGCCGGATCTCGGCGTACCGGTCGGCGGGGGAGAAGCGGCCGTTGTCGGTGACGCTCTCCTGGGGCAGATAGGCCGCCAGCCCCTCGGGCATGTCCTGCATCAGGCTGCGGCAGAGCGACCACTTGTTCTTCACATAGGCCTCGTCGATCTGCCAGAACCAGTCCAGGGCGGCGGCGGTGTTGGCGGCGTCGGACTGGGCCCGGGTCAGCTCCTCCTCGCTCTGCAGGTGGTCGGCCTCGGTCTGCTCCAGCTGGCGGGTCAGCTCCTCCACCTGCTGCTTCAGGTCCTCATTCTCCTGGATCAGCACCTCCACCGACTGCATGGCGGAGTTGGACTGCTTCTTCAGGTCGTCCACCTCCTGGGCGTTCTGCCGCTTTTCCATGACATAGCTCATGCCCAGCAGGACGAAGGCGGCGGCGAAGAGAACGGCGATATACTGCACCACCGACTGCCGCCGCCGGCGGTGGTGGGAGCGGCGGTCCTTGTCGCCGGAGGCGGGGGAGGGGGTAGGCGTTTCGCTCATGAGGACTGCCCTCCCTCCTGGCTGTAGTTCAGCAGGCGCAGCAGGGTCTCAAGGTCGTCCTCGCTGTAATACTCCAGCTCCAGCTTGCCTTTTTTGCCCCGGTGCTGGATGTGCACCTTCCGGCCCAGCTGGCTGCCCAGGTTTTTCTCCAGATCCGCCAGATAGATGGCCAGCATGTCCTCGGTCCTGGCTCTGGGCTTTTTCTCCTTTTGAAGGGCCTTCACCAGGGCCTCGGTCTGCCGCACGGACAGGCCCTTGTCCAGCACGGCCTTGGCCGCCTGCCGCTGCAGGGCCTGGGTGGGGGCGCCCAGCAGGGCCCGGGCGTGTCCGGCGGAGAGCTTTCCCTCCTCCACCAGCGCCATCAGGTCCTCCGGCAGATTCAGCAGCCGCAGGGCGTTGGTCACGGCGGGGCGGGACTTGCCCATGCGCTGGGCCACCTGCTCCTGGGTCATGCCGTACTCGTTCATGAGCACCTGATAGCCCCGGGCCTCCTCGGCGGGGTTCAGATCCTCCCGCTGCAGGTTCTCGATCAGGCCGAGCTCCATGACCTTGCGGTCGTCGGCCTCGATGATGACGGCGGGCACCTCGTCCAGACCGGCCTGCTTGGCCGCCCGCCAGCGGCGCTCGCCGGCGATGATCTGGTAGTAGCCGCTGCTCAGCCGCCGCACGGTGAGGGGCTGGATGATGCCGTGCTCCCGGATGGAGTCGGCCAGCTCGGCCAGGGCCTCCGGATCGAAGCGCTTTCGGGGCTGGTTCAGGCCGGGCTCCACCTGTGAGATGGGCAGAGAGACGGAGCCCTCCCCCTGGTTTTGCAGCACCGGGTCGCCCAGCAGGGCGTTCAGCCCCCGGCCCAGACCCAGTTCCGCCTTCTTTTTCGCCATAGGATCACCTCTTTATTCGTGATGCTGTGAATTTTTCAACAGATCTCCGCCCTGGGGGCGTCGATCGGGGAAAGCCGGGCTCAGGTCCGCTTTCCCGCCACCTCCTCCGCCAGAGCGGCGTAAGCCTCCGCCCCCCGGGAATAGGGGTCGTAGGCGGAGATGGGCTTGCCGTGGCTGGGGGCCTCGGACAGGCGCACGTTCCGGGGGATGACGGTGGCGAACACCTGCCCGGGGAAGTGGCGCTTGACCTCCTGGGCCACCTGGAGGGACAGGTTGGTGCGGCTGTCGAACATGGTCAGCAGCACGCCCTCCAGCCCCAGCTTGGGGTTCAGCCCCCGCTTGACGATGCGCACCGTGGCCAGCAGGTCGCTCAGCCCCTCCAGGGCGTAGTATTCGCACTGCACCGGCACCAGCAGGGTCTGGGCGGCGCACAGGGCGTTCACCGTCAGCAGCTCCAGAGAGGGGGGGCAGTCGATCAGGATGAAGTCATACCCGGGGGCCAGAGCGTCCAAAGCGCTTTTCAGCAGCTTTTCCCGGCCCTCGATGCCGATCATCTCGATGCCCGCCCCGGCCAGGGCCTTGTTGGAGGGCAGCACGTCCCCATACCGGGTGGACACCACCCCGCGCTTGGGGTCGGCGCCGTTGATGAGCACGTCGTACACATTGGGGGAGGCGGTGTTCTTGTCCACCCCCATGCCGGAGGTGGCGTTGGCCTGGGGGTCGAAGTCGCACAGCAGGACCTTTTTGCCCAGCGCGGCCAGCGCGGCGGTGAGATTGACCGTAGTGGTGGTCTTCCCCACGCCGCCCTTTTGGTTGACCACAGCGATGATGCGCGCCATAAAGTGCCTCCTTCTTGCCCGATGGGTGATACGAAACTTCTGCCAGTGGCAATTCTTAATTATAACAAGGAAGCGCTTTCATTTCAACTGATTTGGACGTCTTTTTTAAGAAGTATGGCCGAAAAGAGAGAATGTAAAACGCGCCTATGTTTCACGTGAAACCACGCAAAACATAGGCGTGTTTATCGCAGGGGCGGCCTGCGGGCCGGTGGGGACACCGGCCCCTACGGAAGGTATCGTTCGTTGGCGGCATCACCGTAGGGGCGGATATTATCCGCCCGGCGTTCTACCGTTTGCCCCCTCATCAGTC
>CAVJLQ010000026.1:0-2103 GCA_963650435.1 Alloprevotella sp.
GGCCCACGGCGTTCTCGATCTGATCGGAGCGCAGGGAGTTGGAGCACACCAGCTCGCCAAAGCTGGCGCTGTGGTGGGCGGGGGTCATTTTCTTGGGCTTCATCTCCAGCAGGCGGACGGGGATGCCCCGCTGGGCCAGCTGCCAGGCCGCCTCGCTGCCCGCCAGTCCGGCCCCGATCACAATTACAGGTTCCATGGGTTCCTCCTCATTGGTCTGTGCGCCCCACCAGATAGTCGATGGTGACGCCGTAAAAGTCGGCCATTTTGATCAGGATGGACGCAACGGGTTCACGCTCACCGGTCTCATAGCGGCGATAGGTGCGCATAACAATTCCGATAGCCTCCGCAGCTTCCGTCTGTGTCAGCTTCCTCGCTTTTCTCAGTTGAAGCAAATTTTCCGCAAGAGTCATTTTCTTCACATCCAAATTCTATATTGACAAGACCGCTCTGGACACTTATAATAAAAGTGTCCCGTTTAGTCCCATTTTTCTGTTAGGAGTTGTTCAGATGACCGACTTGATGAACAGTCTTTACGAATTTGTCACTGCCCGCCGCATGGGCCGCGTATTCGACGACCCGGAGTACCGCAGCATCACGTCCAGCGCCCAGGGCAAGGAAGACCGCCTGCGCCAACTGCTGGACCAGGAGGGCTGCAAGCTCCTCACCGACCTTATGAATGAGCAGACCCTGCAATTCACCCTGGAGATGGAGGCCATGTTCCAGTCCACCGTAGACCTGTGCCGGGAGTTGGGACAGATGGTGCGGTAGGCGGGCGGCCACAGGCCGCCCCTACGTCGTCGTCGCCTGCGCCGTATCACTCGTTTCCGCCTAAAGGCGAAAACTCGTTCACTTTGCGGCTCCTCCTCTCCCCACAAAACCCGCTGCCGCTGGGCTTTTGTGGGGGCCCCATGCGCATCATGTAGGGCCCGATGACCTCATCGGACCGCGGGGATTATAAGGGGCGAAACCCCTTATACCAAAAACGGGTGGGTGGGAGGTATTTGATCTCTCCGGCAAGGGCAGAGCCCTTGCCCTACGGCTCCTAACCTCACATTCCGGAATCTACACGGCGGGCGGATAATATCCGCCCCTACAGAGTCCTCGCAAACCTTGTATGGACATGGCGCGCCGGGTCGTCGCGCCCTACGGCACATCTTTCCCGTAGGGGCGGCCTGTGGCCGCCCAATGGGGGCGTGGGGGCAACACCCCCGGAACCCATTTGAAGCCCAGCGCAGCGGGAGGAGCAAGGGAGCGCAGCGAGGGATGCCCACGCCTGGGCATCCCGAACGGAGCGCACTTTGCGACGACGAAATTACCGGATAAAATGGGTGAACGTAGTCTCCTCCCGCTCCGGCAGGCCGTACTTCTCCTTCCCCAGCTCAATGCTCTTCATCAGGAAGGTCATGTTCCGGGCCAGGGTGCGCATGGTCTGAAGGCCCTCGGCGTCACCGGCGGCCTCGCCGGCCTCCCGGCCGTGGATGCTGTTCCAGTACTGGCTGGTGGCAATGGGCATCCCGCTGATGGCGAAGAACTTGTTCAGCTCGTCAAAGGTGGCGGACAGGCCGCCCCGGCGGGCGGCCACCACGCAGGCCCCCACCTTCATGCTCTTGTCAAAGGGCGTGCTGAAAAACAGCCGGGTGAGCAGGGCCACCAGAGTGGCATTGGCGGAGGCGTAATACACCGGACTGCCCACCACCAGGCCGTCGCAGGCCTGGAACTTGGGGGCCAGCTCGTTCACCACGTCGTTGAACACGCAGTGCCCCAGCCCGACGCACCGGCGGCAGGCGATGCACCCCCGGATGTCCTTCTGGCCCACATGGACGATCTCGCAGGTCACGCCCTGTTCGGCAAACACCTTTTCCATCTCATGCAGGGCCAGCGCCGTGTTGCCATTGGCTCTGGGACTGCCGTTCAGCATCAAAACGTGCATCGTTTGCTCCTTCTTACTCCTGCGCAGGCTTGGTCTTCTTGGCGGCGGGCTTCTTCGCCGTGGTCTTCTTAGCTGCCGTCTTTTTCGCTGCGGTGGTCTTCTTCGCCGCCGGCTTTGCCGCAGACTTCTTGGCGGCGGTGGTCTTCTTCTCCGCTGCCGCCTTGGCCGTGGTC
>CAVJLQ010000027.1:0-4965 GCA_963650435.1 Alloprevotella sp.
CGGCGGGGGCTGCCGCAGGAGCGGGAGCGGCCACGGGGGCAGCCACGGGAGCCGCAGCCACAGGAGCCGCGGGGGCGGGGGCAGCCCGCTCGATGGTCACGGCATAGGCCTTGCCGTCGATGGTGATGGTATAGGTGCCGGCACAGTCACGGCCGCCCATCACCAGATGGGGGGGCTGATAGGTGGCGGCAAAGGGCTCGATGGGGCGGGCGGTATAGCTGTTCGTCTCGGGGGCGACTACATCGGCCACATACACATGCGGCGCGGCGCTGGCGGTTTCTTTACTCACAGGGGGTTCCTCCTTTTTTGTCTCGGCCCCGCCGTCGCGCTCCTTAAAGAAGTTCATCGCGACCTGGGGGAATGCAATATAGGACAGGACGTCTTCGTCACACTTGGCGACATCGCCCAGTTCCTTCTTGGTCTTTTCAAACTCGGGCTCCAGGGTGTCGGCATAGCGGCCCTCGATCTGGGGGGTATCGCCCAGGATCTTCTTGAGCACCTCGGGGTCGATGGGTGCGGGGGTGCGGCCGTACTCGCCGCGGCAGTAGGCCTTGATCTCCTTGCCCACTACCTTGTACCGCTGGCCGGACAGCACGTTCTGCACCGCCTGGGAGCCCACCATCTGGCTGGTGGGGGTGACCAGCGGAGGATAGCCCAGGTCGGCGCGGACCTTGGGGGTCTCGGCCAGGGCCTGATCCAGCTTGTCGATGGCGTTCATCATCTTCAGCTGGGAGATCAGGTTGGACAGCATGCCGCCGGGGATCTGATAGGTCAGGCACTGGGTGTCGGTGGCCAGAGAGATGGGATCCAGCGTGCCGTCCTTCAGATAACCGGCACGGACCTCCTTAAAGTGGTCGGCGATCTTGATCAGGGCCTTGTCGTCCAGATCCACCTGATAGCCGAACTGGCGCAGGGCATAGGCCAGCGTCTCGGTGGCGGGCTGGGCCGTGCCGCCGGAGAAGGAGGAGATGGCGGTATCCAGCACGTCGGCGCCCGCCTCCACCGCCTTCAGGCAGGTCATGAAGGCCAGGCCGGTGGTGCAGTGGGTGTGGATGACCAGGGGCAGCTCGGGCACCGCGTCCTTGATGGCGGCGGAAAGGTCGTAGGCCTCCTTGGGACTCATGATGCCGGCCATGTCCTTGATGCAGATGGACTGCACGCCCATGCTCTTCAGGTCCTTCACCATCTCCACATACTTGTCCAGGGTGTGGACGGGGCTGGTGGTGTAGGAGATGGTGCCGGAGGCGATGGCGCCCTGCTTCAGGGTCTCGTCCACGGCGACCTCCAGATTGCGCACGTCGTTCAGCGCGTCGAAAATGCGGATGATGTCGATGCCGTTCTTTACAGAGTATTCCACGAATTTGCGCACCACATCGTCGGGGTAGTGCTTGTACCCCAGGATGTTCTGGCCGCGCAGCAGCATCTGCAGCTTGGTGTTGGGCATCTTGGCGCGGATCTTCCGCAGACGCTCCCACGGATCCTCGTGCAGATAACGCAGACACACATCGAAGGTGGCGCCGCCCCAGACCTCAGCGGAATAGTACCCAGCCTTATCCATGGTCTCCAGGATCGGCTCGAACTTTTCATAAGGCAGACGGGTGGCGATCAGCGACTGGTTCGCGTCGCGCAGAACAGTCTCTGTAAAGTTGACCTTTCTCATCAGGGTTCTACCTCCATCACTACAAATTATGTTTTGCCCGCTCTCTCATCTCCGGCTCGCCTTGTCAGCCGGGACTCGCTCACTGCTTATTGTAGTATAACTTTCTCTTCTGCGCAAGTCTTTCTGTGCCCAGAATTATGATTTTCTTGCTCTTTTCTCTTTCCCGCTTTCCGGGCTCTGGCCGCCCCAATGTGTTCCGCTCCGCAAATGCCGGATCCGGTGGGGCACACAAAAGCCGGGTGCGGATCGATCCGCACCCGGCCGGTTCAAAGTCTGTGCAATTTACGGCAGGTCAGTCCTCGTCCGCCGCGGCGTCGTACACCTTGGCCGCGCCGGCGCTCTTCCCCTCGCCCACGGCGGAGGCCGCCGCGCGGAACCGGGCCCGGGACTGCTTGATCTCGTCATACGCCTCGGCCACGGCCTCCTCGGTGCGGCGCAGGGCGTCCTCGCAGTACTCATTGGCGGAGCGCTTCAGCTCGCGGCTGCGCTCCTCCGCCTGCCGCATCAGCTCGGCGGACTGCTGCTTGGCCTGCAGCAGGATGGGCTCCTGGGCCAGGGTACGCTGGGCCTCGGCCTCGGCCTGCTTGCGGATCAGCTCCGCCTCCCGCTTGGCGGAGGCGATCACCTCCGCCCGGTTGGCCATCATCTTCTTCGCCTCGCCCAGCTCCACAGGAAACTGCGCGCGGATATCGTCGATCAGATCCAGGGTCTTGTCCCGCTCCAGCATGCACTTATCGCCGGACAGGGGCACGCTTTTGGCGTCGTCCACCATATTAAACAGCATGTCCAGCAGCTCTTCCACTCCGGTCGCCATAATTCAGCCCTTCCTTTCCTGCAGGGTCTTCAGCCGTTCCTGTACATCCTCCACGATCTCGCGGGGGATAAATTCCTTCAGATCCGCCCCATACCGCGCCATTTCCTTCACGATGGTGGAGCTGAGATAGGTATACTTCTCGCTGGAGGCCAGAAACATGGTCTCCAGATTATGATTGAGCTTGCGGTTGATCACCGCCATCTGCACTTCCTGCTCGTAGTCAGAGACGGCACGCAGGCCTTTCACCACCACTCTTGCCCCCCGGCGGCGGGCATAGGCGGCCAGCAGCTCATCGGAGTGGTCCACCTCTACATTGGGGAAGCGCTGGGTGGCCCGGCGCAGCAGCTCCACCCGCTCCGGCGGGGTAAACATGCCGTGCTTGCTGGAGTTGACCATGACGCAGACGATCAGCTTATCAAAACAGCTGGCCGCCCGCTTGATGATGTTCAGGTGGCCCAGGGTGACCGGGTCAAAGCTGCCCGGATAGATGGCGATCTTCATTGGTTCAGTCCACTCCCCGCCCGATGGAATAGGGTCAGCTTGATCTTTCCATACCGGTACTCTCTGCCCTTTTCATAGGGCCATGCCAGGTCGGGCAGCTGCCGTTCCAGAGCACTTTCGCAGGCTATTATACCATATTCCGACAGAATGTCAATTGAAGAGATGGCCTCCAGCGCCCGGTCCAGCAGGTCAGCGGCATAGGGCGGATCCAGAAAGATCAGGTCGAATTTCTCCCGGCAGGACTGCAGGAACGCCAGAGAATCCCCCTGGACCACCTTTCCCCGCTCCGAAAGGCCGGTGGCCTTCAGGTTGTCCTGGATCAGCTGGGCCGCGTCCCGGCGCTGGTCCACAAAGGTGCAGCGCTCCGCCCCCCGGGACAGGGCCTCGATCCCCAGCTGGCCGGTGCCGCCGAACAGATCCAGCACACGGCGGCCCTCGATGTCGAACTGGATGATATTGAACAGGGACTCCTTCACCTTGTCCGTGGTGGGGCGGGTATCCATCCCCTTCAGCTCCCCAAGGCGGCGGCCCCTGGCCGTTCCGGATATGACGCGCATGGCGGTCCTTCCTTTCTCTTTGGCTCGTTCCGCAAAATGGATGCGGATTCACTGCAATGTCATTCCGAGGCAGTGACCGATGTCACTGCCGTGGGAATCCGTATTCCAAAAATGAGAGAAAACGGATCGCCACGCCAGTTTGCGAACTGGCTCGCAATGACAAGGTTTTATCTGTACGGTATTGGGGCCTACGGCTCTTTCTTCTCCTCCACCGGATGGTGAAAATACTGGTACACCGCCTGGGCGGTGTTTTTCGGCACGGTCTTCTCCAGCTCCTCCAGGGGTGCAGCCTTGACGGCCTTCACGCTCTTGAACGCCTTCAGCAGCTGGGCGCGGCGCTTCTCCCCCACGCCGGCGATCTTGTCCAGCTCCGACCCCTGCACCCGCGCCTTCCGCTGCTGGCGGTTGAACTCGATGGCAAAGCGGTGGGTCTCCTCCTGGATCTGCCCGATCAGGGCGAACACGGCGGGCACGGACTGGATGCCGATCTCCCGGCCGTCGGGCGCCACCAGCGCCCGGGTGCGGTGCCGGTCGTCCTTCACCATGCCGAAGGCGGGGATGTTCAGCCCCAGCTCCTCCGTCACCCGGCGGGCCACCCGGACGTGCTCCAGGCCGCCGTCGATGAGCAGCAGGTCGGGGGCCTCTACAAACTTCTCGTCCCCGTCCAGCATCCGCCGGAACCGGCGGCGTAGCACCTGATCCATGCTGGCGTAGTCGTTGGGCCCATCCATGTCCTTGATCTTGAACCGGCGGTAGTCCCGCTTCAGGGGACGTCCGTCCTGATACACCACCATAGAGGCCACCATATCGTCCTTGCCGGTGTTGGAGATATCGTAGGACTCCATCCGCCGGGGGGGCGCGTCCAGATCCAGCATCCGGCCCAGGGTCTCCAGCAGCTTGTTCTGCCGCTCCTGCCGGGTGGTGGCCCGCTCCACCTCCTCCCGGGCGTTCTGGTTGGCCAGACGGATCAGTTCGGCCTTGGCCCCCCGCTGGGGGGTGGTCAACTCCACCCGGCGGCCCACCTGCTGGCCCAGCAGGCGCTCTAGGGGGATGTGGTCGGGCAGCTCGCAGGGCAGCAGGATCTGCTTGGGCAGACGGCTGCGGCCCACATAGTACTCCCGGACGAAGGAGGACACCGTGTCCCCCTCGTCCTCCTCCACCGGCGTCTCCACCAGGTCGAAGTCCTTGGCGGCCAGGTCGCCACCCATGTAGTGCAGCACTACAAAGCAGCTCTTGGCCTCTCCCCGGTAAAAGCCGCACACGTCGGTGTCCGCCAGAGAGCCGGCCACCACCTTCTGCCGCTTGCCCAGCAGCTCGATGGCCCGCAGGCGGTCCCGCAGCTGGGCGGCCTGCTCAAAGCGCAGCTCCTCCGCCGCCTGCTCCATCTCGGCGGTCAGCTCCTCCTGCACCTCCTTGAAGCGGCCCTCCAGAAG
>CAVJLQ010000027.1:4975-5619 GCA_963650435.1 Alloprevotella sp.
TGCCCATGTGGAAGTTCAGGCAGGGGCGCTCCTTCCCGATGTCCCGGGGGAACTTCTTCCGGCAGGCGGGCAGGCGCAGAGCGTCCCGCAGGGCGTCGATGATGCCCTGGGTCTCGTGCCGGCCGGCATAGGGGCCGAAATACCGGGCCCCGTCCTGCCCCGGGCGGTTGGTCAGGGAGAAGCGGGGGTACTCCTCCTTGGACAGGCGGATATAGGGGTAGCCCTTGTCGTCCTTCAGCAGGATATTGTAGTGGGGCTGGTGGCGCTTGATCAGGGAGCACTCCAGCATCAGGGCCTCGAACTCGCTGTCGGCGATGATCACATCGAAGTGGTCGATCTGGGCCACCATGGCCCTGGTCTTTTCGTTGTGGCGGCTCTGGTCCTGAAAATACTGGCTGACCCGGTTTTTCAGCGCCTTGGCCTTTCCCACGTAGATCACGGTGTTCTTGGCGTCCTGCATGATGTAGACGCCGGGCGTCATCGGCAGGGCGTGGGCCTTCTCCTTCAATTCGTCAAATGTCACGGTATTCCCCCCTGACAGAGCAAAAAAGGCGCCGCGGTGGCGGCGCCTTTTTCAATGGCTGGATCAAACTTGCTGCTTACTCAGCAAAATCGGAGGAGATCATCTTGGCAAGGGCTTCTAC
>CAVJLQ010000028.1:0-7640 GCA_963650435.1 Alloprevotella sp.
CCCACTGCTGCCTCCCGTAGGAGTCTGGGCCGTGTCTCAGTCCCAATGTGGCCGGCCAACCTCTCAGTCCGGCTACTGATCGTCGCCTTGGTGGGCCGTTGCCCCGCCAACTAGCTAATCAGACGCGAGTCCATCTAAGAGCGATAAATCTTTGGCAGTCAGAGCCATGCGACCCAACTGCATTATGCGGTATTAGCACAATTTTCACTGTGTTATTCCCCACTCCAAGGCAGGTTCCTCACGCGTTACTCACCCGTCCGCCACTAAGAAACTAAATCATTTGGACGGATCCTCAATCATTAGTTCTCCGTTCGACTTGCATGTGTTAAGCACGCCGCCAGCGTTCATCCTGAGCCAGGATCAAACTCTCAATAAAATGGTATCAACACAAGCCCTTCGGCTTGAACTGATCTGTTTTATTGAAGCTAATCTCTTGCTTCAAAGAATTGTCAAGGCCCTTCTATACAAGCTTTTGCTTGTTCAGAAGGACTCTCGTCCTTTCTGGTGCTTCGTGTTTCTTTCACGTTGTTTAATTTACAAGGTGCACGCCGCTAAACTCACAGCGGGTTTTCAGTGTACCACATTCCGCTCGCCTTGTCAAGAACTTTTTTCTCTCATTCGCCGCGAACTTCTTGTCGTACCCCGCCGCCCTCGTCAGGCGACTTGATTAGATTACCACATCAGGCTGCCTTTGTCAAGAACTTTTTTCTGGTCTCCCGACCCTTTTTCGGTCCCCGCCCTCCGGCCCTCTATGCGGTTTTCCCTGCGCCCGCAAGGCTTTCCCCTCGCTCAAGCGCTTGCTTATATTAGCAGAACACCCTTCACTTGTCAACTCTTTTTTTCGACTTTTTCGGTGTTTTTACGTCCGTTTTTGGGGGTACAATATCTTCCGCTTTTTCTTTACTTTCGACCACAAGATGTGCTCTGGCCCGGTGTTTTTCTCCGCCGCTTGTCAAAAATCAGGGCCGCGAGGCAGGGCAGAGCCATCAAAGCCAGCGTCACCGGCCACACTCTTGCCCCCTGCGCCCCCTCTGCCGCCGCCAGGGCAGGGGCCAGCAGGGCGGCCCCCAGCGCCGCCCCCGTGCGGGCAGCCGTCGGGCCGACCCGGGGCAGGCCGCCCCCGATCTCCCCCGCCGCGGCGATCAGCAGGGCGGTCAGGGCCAGGTCCGCCCCCGTCCATACGGTGTGGATCACGCTCTCCACCCGCTGGAACGCCCCCTCTACCCCCACGCTCTGGGCAAGGGTGAAAAAGGGACTGCCCAGCTGTCCGGCCAGCACGGGCCCCAGACAGCCCAGCACCACCGCCTGTCCCGCCGCCAGCAGCAGGCAGCCGACCGCCGTCCACCACAGGAAGGTCGGCCCCTCCCGCTCCCGGCCGGTGTGTCCCAGGAGGAAGACGGCGTACAGGGCGGGCGCCATGGCCCCCGCCGCCGGAAGGGCCGCCTCCGCCGCGGCCAGCACCTCGGTCCCCCGGATGGGGAACAGCAGCGTCCACCGCAGGCGGGGCAGCGAGAGGACCAGCACGGCCCCCGCCGCCGCCAGCAGCCCCGCCAGCAGGCCCTGTCCCATTCGTCCCAGGGCCGTGGGCCTGCCCCGGGCGACCCAAAGGGACACCGCCGTGAGCCCGGCCAGAAAAAACCAGAAGGAGCCGTCCCTGCTCCCGGTCATGCTCAGCCGCAGGGCGCAGCGGCCCAGACGCTGCGCCGCCAAAACGGCGGCCCATACCATATATAAAATGCGCACGGCGCCCCCCGCCAGAGGGCCCAGGCGGCTGTTCAGGCCCTGGGCCAGTCCCCCGTCCCCCGCCGCCGCGCCCAGCAGCCAGCCCAGGGCCAGCAGCAGCGGCAGGATGAACAGGCCGGTCAGCCACGCCCCGTGCCCCCCCTCCGGCAGGGCGGCCGCGGGCAGCACCTCCGCCGCCGGAGCCATGGCCCCGGCCCAGGCCAGGGCCATCAGCTGGGTCATGGATAGTTTTCTCTCCCGCTCCATCGTTCCTCCTACTCTCCCCGGGTCACTTCCGCCCGCACCTCTGCCGTCAGCTCCCACGCCCCGAATCTGTCCCGGTCAGCCCGGGCCAGAGGGCGCAGGGCGGCCAGCCGCCGTGTCAGGGACAGGCAGTCGGCGTTCCGGCTCTGCAGGCTGTCCAGCGCCGCCCGGATACACCCTTCGCTGCGGGCCGCCAGCTCCCGCTCCAGCCCTTCCAGCTCCTCTTTTTCCGGGGCCGAAGGCCCCTCCTCCAGCCGGGCGGTCAGGCGGCAGGTCAGCCCCGCCCCGACGACACGGCCACCGTCCGCCTCCGGCGTCCAGCGCAGGCGGACCTCCGTGACCTCCACGGCGCGGCCTCCGGACAGCTCCACCGTCCCGGTGCCCCGCCCCTCCAGCAGCTCCAGCCCCCGGGCGGCGTCCCCCTCCAGCCAGCCGGCCAGTCCCCCGGGGACCAGCACGCCGCAGCCCCGCTCCAAAAGCAGGCCGCTCTCATCCAGCGCCAGCGCGGGGACGCAGGCGCAGCCGTTCTCTAAAAGGTCGGTCAGGGTCTCCCCCACCGCCCGGGGCAGGGCGCCGCGGCCCAGCTGGCCGTCCTCGGCCAGAGTGGACAGTCGCAGGGCCGCCCCCTCCTGTCCGCCGGAGCTCACCGCCGCCCCGGCCGGCCCCCGGACCAGCCACAGCTGGGCCCCAAGGCCCAGCTCACCGTCCCGGACGAAGCGCTCCAGCACCGGCAGGGCGCCCCCCTCCGCAAGGGACTCCCCCAGCAGCAGCTGGTCCACATAGCCGAAAAACAGCTCCTGCTCCGACAGGCTCTCCATGGCCGCCAGCGCTCCGCTGAGGGTCGCGCCCCGGGCGGAGAGCACCATGGGCTCCAGCGTCTCCTCCCCCTGCAGGCCCCGGGCCCGCCGCCCGGTGGAGGCGGTGACCACATAGTCCTCCCCCTCCAGGTCTACGCCCAGGGTGCGCAGCAGGGCCATGTCCCCCATCTCCCGGCCCCGGGGCAGGCCGCCCCACACCGCCGCGGCCAGCAGCAGGACGGCCAGCAGGACCCCCCGCCGCCTCACCGCTGGTTCCTCCGGTTGCGGCTGTACAGGGCGCCGTCCCGCCACTTCATCTCCCCCAGGGGCGGGCGCACCACCGTGGGGTGGCCCGTCCGCCGCCCGCCGCCGGAGGTGAAGGGGGCCAGATAGGGCACGCCGAAGGTCTCCAGCCCCGCCAGGTGATACAGCAGCAGGGCGCAGCCCAGCCCCAGGCCGAACAGCCCCCCCAGACTGGCCAGCAACGCCAGCAGGAAGCGCCACAGGCGCAGCGCCCCGGCGAAGTCCTGGCTGGGCATGGTGTATCCCGCCACGCCCGCGATGGCCACGGCGATCAGCACCGCCGGGGACACGATCCGGGCGTCCACCGCCGCGTTGCCCACCACCAGGCCGCCCAGGATGGACACCGTGGCCCCGATGGGGGCGGGCAGGCGCAGCCCCGCCTCCTGCAACACCTCGAAGGCAAACAGAAGGATCAGCACCTCGAACATGGTGGAGAAGGGCACCTCCTGCTTGGCGGAGACGATGGACAGGGCCAGCTTGACGGGGATGGCCTCGGGGTGATAGGTGACCAGGGCGATATACAGCCCGGGCACCAGCAGGGTCACCCCCGCGCACAGGTAGCGCACCAGGCTGAGCATAGAGGCCAGCAGCCAGTGATAGGCCCGGTCCTGCCCGGTCTTGAAAAACTGGTCCACGGTGCCCGGCAGCAGATAGCCCAGGGCCAGCCCGTCACACAGCAGGCCCACCCGGCCCTCCAGCAGGCCCTGACAGAAGCGGTCGGGCCGCTGGGTGTAGGACATGAGGGGAAAGGGGGTGTCCACCCGGTCGGTGACGTACTCCTCGATGTTCCCCGCCGCCTCCACGCCGTCGATGTCGATGTCGTCCAGCCGCGCCCGGATCCGGGCCACGGTGTCCGGGTCGGCGATGCCGTCAAGCCACAGCACGTCCACCGGCGTCAGGGACTGCCGCCCCACGATGTGCTCCCCGATCTTCAACTCCGGGGCGCGCAGGCGGCGGCGCACCAGAGAGGTGTTGGTGCGCACGCTCTCTACAAAGGAGTCCCGGGCCCCCTTCAGGGGCGGCTCGTTCTCCGGCTCGCCCACGGAGCGCTTCTCCTCCGTGGCCACGGGCACCACCACCGCCGTCCCCGGCCGCTCCGGCAGGAACAGGGCGCAGGCCCCGTCGATCAGGGCCAGGGCCACCTTGTCCATCTCCCGCTCCGCCGCCGCCTGCTGGGCGTACAGCGCCCCCCGGGTCAGCAGAGCCAGCAGCTCCGCCGGCTCCGCCCGGGCCAGCTGCCCGTCCTGGGCCAGGGGACGGAACACATAGTCGTTCAGCCGCTCCGTCTTGGCCATCCCCGCCAGCCAGTATACGGTGACCTGCCGCTCCGGCGATCCCGCCAGCCGCACCTGCCGCTTTTGAAGATCGGCGCAGCCGTCAAAGACCTGCTCCAGGCCCTCCGGCGACAGGGGCAGGGGGAGCCGCGGCTCCCTTCTGGGGTGGGGGCGCTCCGCCCCCCGGGTCGTCTCCTGCTTCATGCTCCGCCCTCCTTTCCGGCACAGTATCTGCCGGGGGAGGAAAAAATATGCAGGGAGATCTTCAGGGGATGCGGAAGCAGGATCACAGGGTGTGACGTTAGGATCGTAGGGGCGGATATTATCCGCCCGTCATATAGGTTTATGCAGCACGGCATTGAAATCCGTAGGGGCGGCCTGTGGCCGCCCGGCGGATAGAGGGCAGAACGTAAAATGAGAATGTCGTAGGGCAAGGGCTCTGCCCTTGCCGAATCGGCCCGATGAGGCCAGAGGGGCAGTGATCATCGGGCCCTACACGGTATACGACGTAGGGGCGGCCTGTGGCCGCCCGCGAGCGGATCATATCCGCCCCTACAAACTCTATCGCCACGTCCCGCACCCCTATACACCGGGCCGATGGGGACATCGGCCCCTACGGCGTACAACGCTCGTTTCATGCACCATGTAGGGCCCGGTGCCCTCACCGGGCCGCCCGTCACTCCCCCAAAACACGAAAAAGCCCGGCGCTGTGCGCCGGGCTTTCCCGCAAAAAGAGGGTCAAAATGAAAAAGCTGTCTTTGCTCTTGCGAAGCTTACTATATCCCCATTTTATTAAGAAGTCTCCCCCAGAGTGTTACAAATACATTAAATCCTCCCCCGGGGGCGGAGCCCGGTCCGTCCGGAAATGGCGAACGACCGGCATTTCTGCCGGTCGCCCTGTTTTAGAATTGGAGGATAGAATGAAAAGATGCTCTTGCCTTGCGAGTATTACTTTACCCAGACTTTATTAAAAAAGTCACCCGCAAATGTTACAAAAGAATTAAATCTTGCGCGCGCCCCCGTTTTCTCCCGTCAGCGCAGCTGCTGAAAGAACTCCTGCAGGGCCAGGGTGCACTCCCCCTCCAGGGGGCCGCGGTACAGGCGGGGGCGGTGGTTGAACCGCTCCTCAAACAGATTCAGCACCGAGCCGCAGCAGCCCGCCTTGTCGTCCCGGGCCCCGTAATGCACCCGGTCGATGCGGGCGTTGATGATCCCCCCGGCGCACATGGGGCAGGGCTCCATAGTCACATACATGGTGCAGCCGTGCAGCCGCCAGCTGCCCAGCCGGGCGCAGGCGTCCCGGATGGCCTCCAGCTCCGCGTGGGCGGTGGCATCCCCGTTCTCCTCCCGGCGGTTGCGGCCCCGGCCCACGATCTGCCCGTCCTTCACGATCACACAGCCCACGGGCACGTCGCCCTCCGCTCCCGCCTGGGCCGCCAGCTCCAGCGCCCGGCGCATATACTCCTGGTGGTCCATCGGGCCGCCCCCTTCCATGTCGTTCCCCCACAGTGTAACCGATTTTTTCCCCGCAGGCAAGAAAAACAGGGGGCAGCGGCGCTGTCCCCTGTTTATGTACTCATTCCCGGCGGCTGTTCTGCTCCGCCATCAGCCGCACGGTGTGCTGCAGGATCTCCCTCTGCTCCCGGGACAGGGTGCGGTAGCGCTCCACCAGCCCCTGCTCCTCCCGATTGACATCCGGCGGCCGGTCCGCCCGGTCGGTCAGGCCGAGGAGATAGTCAGTGCTCACCTGAAAATACTGGGCGATCTCCATCAGCACGCGGCAGGGCATCTCATTTTTCTCCGTCAGGTAGTTGCTCAGCTTTGCGGGAGAGATCCCAACGGCCTGGGCCAGCTTTTTCTGCGTCACGTCGTTGTCAGTCACCAAAATTTTTACTCTGGCCCCAGGGCCCATGATGATCACCTCAGGGGTCAGTATCTCAATTCTGCCTTAATTTTCCGTTAAAATCAAAAAATCAATAATTTTTATTTTCTTTCCCCATAATTCGACCTTTTTCTGATGTCGAATCCTGTATCATTGGCAGTGGAGACAACGCTCAGCCCCATCGGTCCCGGTTCTGCTGCTGCATAAAGCGGATATTTTGGGCGATCAGCTCCTTCTGGTCCCGGCTGAGCTGGCGGAAGTCCTGGATCAGGCTGCGCTCCGCTTTGCTCAATCTGAAGGGGCGCCGGCTGTCGTCCGTCAGGCCGTAGAGGTAATCCATTGTGATCCCCAGCTTCTCCGCGATCAGGCGCAGGGTCTCATGGGGGATCTGCCGACGGCCTGTCAGATAGCCGTTCAGCGTGGAAAGGGGCAGGCCCAATTCCGCCGCCAGTTCCTTCTGCCGCATATCGTGGTCATCCATATATTCTTTCAGCTTCTCCGGAACGCCCATGCGAAAATCACCTCAAAATGATTTTCTTCATTTTGAGTATGTTTTCCCTTTTAATCCGCAATTTGCGTAATTATTATTTCATATCGACAAAATATAACTTATTATTACGCATATCGGGTGTATCACAGCCTTAGTGAATACGAAGTTTTTCCTCCCTCACCCTCACGACCGCGGCAGGACGGCCCCGTCCGTCCTGCCGCACGGGGCCGCGGGGCGGTGGTCCATAATAACAGAGGCCATCCCAAATACAGTGCACCTTGCGCGTCCTCTCCCCAACGTGACCGCTGCGCTGGGTCACGTTGGGGCCCCATTGGGTTCGTTGTTATGATCCTGTAGGGCCCGACGCCCCCACCGGGCCACAAGCCCCCCTTGCTAAAGGGGGGAGGGCCACGGAGTGGCGGGGGGATTCTAACAAAAGGCCATGATCAACGGAATCCCCCAGTCACCGCCTTACGGCGGTGCCAGCCCCCTTTCACAAGGTGGCCTCAATACGGGCGGCCACAGGCCGCCCCTACGTCGTCCTCGCAAGCTCCGCATCATTCATTTCCGCCGAAACGGCAGAAACTCATTCGCTCCGCTGCTCGTCCCTACCCCCTCTGGCCTTCGGCCATCTCCCCCTGACAGGGGGAGTCGGCCTCTCCCCAACGTGACCGCTGCGCTGGGCCACGTTGGGGCCCCCATTTCTTCTTGTAGGGGCGCATATCATGCGCCCGCCGGGGGTCATAGGGGGCGGAGCCCCCGGGAACCCAACCACGACCCAACGTAGTACCCGCAAGGGGTACGCCGCATCCGTAAGGCGGCAGAGCCGCCAACGGCTGCGCTGTGGTCGTGGTTGGGAGAGGAGGAGCAAGGGAGCACAGCAAGGGATGCCCACACCTGGGCATCCC
>CAVJLQ010000029.1:0-1372 GCA_963650435.1 Alloprevotella sp.
CGCTCGACAGCTTCCCCCCTGAGGGGGGAAGCCTGAAATACCGTTCTCCAAGCCTTCCCCACCCAGGGGGGAAGGTGGCATCGCCGAAGGCGATGACGGATGAGGGGAATGGATATTGACCCTGAGCGGGCCGCTGGGGACAGCGGCCCCTACAAAAAAGCACGAACGCTACACGTCGTAGGGGCGGATGTCCCCATCCGCCCGGCGTTCTACCGTTTGCCCCCTCATCAGTCTCGCTTCGCTCGACAGCTTCCCCCCTGAGGGGGGAAGCCTGAAATACCGTTCTCAAGCCTTCCCCCCACAGGGGGGAAGGTGGCCCGCAGGGCCGGATGAGGGGGCGGATGTTGAGGGCGGGCCGCCACATGGGGCGGCCTGTGGCCGCCCGGCAAGTCCCTCGGGGGGATATTCTTTAAGAATTTATTAAGATCACCCATATATTTCGTGATTTACAGTTTGTTCATTGTATTTTATGTTGGGATATGATAGGCTCCCCATAGGAAGATGTGGCCCCCCGAAGAAAGGAGACGACTATGGAGCCTGCCCAATTCAGCCGCCGGGAGATCCTGAAAAGCGACCTGACCGCCTTCCTCGCCTGTTATTGGCCCGCCACTCTCGCCCTTGCCGTGGCTCTGCCCGCCGCCTATGTCCAGCGGACGGGGCTGTGCCCCGCCGTCTCCGGCCCCGGGGGGCACGCGCTGGCGGCCGCGGTCGTGCTGCTCCTGCTGCTTCTGGAATGTTACGCCATCCGCCGGGGGATGGCCCGGGGACAGGGCACCTGCACCTGGCCCAGCGCCGTGCTGCTGGGGGTATTTCCCCTGCTGGGCCTGGGGGAGGGCGCCCTGCTGCCTGCCCTGCTGACCGGATTCGTGCTGGTTCAGGTCGGCTTCGCCCTATTCAGCCGGATCAGGATCGGCTCCTGTAAGGGGTATAACTCCTGTATCTGGATCAGCCTTGACTTTGACCTCTTTATGCTGGCGGCCACCTACAGCGGGCCCCTGATCGAACGGTACCTCTGAACGTATAAAAGCACAAAAACGCCCCCGGCGGTCTGCGACCGCCGGGGGTGTTTTTTATATTCCTTATTCCACCGTCACCGCCGGGACGTCCCGGCCCAGCAGATACAGCAGCAGGGCGTGGGACCGGCGCTGGTCGATCACCGCCGCCCGGGGCAGGCCGCGCTCCACCTGCTCCGCCGCCAGGGCCAGCAGGCGGGCGGCGTCGCCGCTCACCTTCCCCTCCCCCAGCAGCTGCCGGGCGAACTTGGCGTCCATGCGCCCGGCGCCGGGGGCGAAGTCCAGGTCCTGCCGGGCCAGGAACAGGATCTGTCCGGCCCCCGCCTGACGGGCGGCGTCGGCCTCCCCCTCCCGGATGA
>CAVJLQ010000029.1:1442-3499 GCA_963650435.1 Alloprevotella sp.
GTGCGGTGGTGCCCGCGGGCTCCCCATCCCAGCACACGGTCAGGGGCTTGCCCGCCAGCTGCTTCAGCACGGGCAGGGCGGTCAGCAGGTCGATGGTCTGGTCCTCGCCGCCCAGATGGTGGACGGCGTCGTACTCCTGTAGGAAGGCGTGGACGTAGTCCACGTCGGAGGGCACATCGATGTAGGCCGTGCCCCGCTTCTGCCGGGTCTCGGCCCCCTTGCCGGTGATCAGCAGCACCGAGGGGGTGCGGCCGCAGCCCAGGATGGCCTGCCGGATGGCCTCGCCCCGGTTGTTTTCGATGATGCAGGGGCATTTCACATACCGGGCGATCTCCCTGGAGATGCTCTCCGGCTCCTCCTCCCCCGCGTCCTCCTCCGTGAGGATGACCAGGTCGGAGTATTTGCCGGACACCTCCCCCAATGCCTGCCGCCGGTCGAAGGCCTTCTTGCCCGGGCAGCCGAACACGGCCACCACCCGCCGCCCGGGGTACTCCTTCTTCACGGAGCTGAACAGGGTCTCGAAGCTCATGCGGTTGTGGGCGTAGTCCACGATGGCCACCACTGTGTCGTCGGCGTTGGTGTACACCTCCATCCGCCCGGGCACCCGGGCCCGGAGCAGTCCGGCGTAAATGGCGTCCTCCGGGATGTGGAGGGCCAGACAGATGGAGATGGCCGCCAGGGCGTTTTCCACGTTGAACAGCCCCGGCATGGTCAGCCGGAAGGTGCGGTCCAGCCCCTCCGCCCGCACATGGAACAGGATGTCCCGCCCCTCTTTCCGCACCTGGTCGGCGTAGACCTGGGCGGAGGGGTCCCTCTGGGAGAAGGTGATGACGGGCCTGCCCGCGGCCCGGGCCGCTTCCAGCACCCGGTCGGCGTGGTCGCAGTCCAGGTCGACGCAGTTCACCGCCCCCTGCCGGAAGATGCGCAGCTTGGAGGTGAAGTAGTCCTCGAAGTCCGGGTGCTCGATGGGGGAGATGTGATCCTCCCCGATGTTCAGAAAGCAGGCGGCGGCGAAGTCGGTGCACAGGGAACGGTGGTACTTCAGGGCCTGGCTGGACACCTCCATGGTCAGGTAGTCGATGCCGCTGGCGGCGGCGTTGGCGAAGTGCCGCTGGAGGTCCACCGCGTCGGGGGTGGTGATGTGGGACTCGAACCGCTCTACCCCGTCATAGGTGTCGATGGAGGAGATCACGGCGGTCTCCGGCCGGCCCAGGCCCTTCTCCAGCCCGTCCAGAATGTGCTTGAGATAGTAGGCGGTGGAGGATTTGCCCTTGGTGCCCGTGATGCCGATGACCTTCAGCTTCCCCGAGGGGTGGTCATAGAACAGGTCGGCCAGGGGGGCGATGGCCGCGCGCATGTCATTCACCGGGATGCAGGGAAGGTCCACCTCCGGATAGGGGGCGGTGCTCACATAGGCGATGGCCCCCCGGTCCTTGGCCGACTGCAGAAACTCCCCCTTGAAGTGGGCCCCCTTGCAGATGAACAGGGTGCCGGGGATGACCTCCCGGGAGTCGTAGGACACCAGCTTCACCGGCGCGGCGCCGTTGGGCACGGCGGGGGCGTTTTCCGCCAGCAGCCCCCGGCGGGCCAGCAGGTCGATGTAGTCCTGAAGGGTGTGGCAGGTCAGTTCCATAGTGCACCTCGAGTTGTAAGTTGAGTTTGTGATCGCGGGGGATGGGACACGTCCGTAGTGTCATGCAGGGGCCGCCCCATATGGCGGCCCGAAAGCCCCCCTTGCGTAGGGCGCGGCGACCCGGCGCGCCGTAAGAAAGCCCCCTCATCCGCCCCAGCGTGCGCGCTGGGGCACCTTCCCCCCTGTGGGTGGAAGGCTTGGCGGGCGGCCACAGGCCGCCCCTACGGCGTGTAATGTTCGTGGTTTCCCGTAGGGGCCGCTGTCCCCAGCGGCCCGCCCAAATACAACACCCGTTCTCCTCATCCGTCATCGCCTCCGGCGATGCCACCTTCCCCCAGGGGAAGGCTTTATGGGCGGCCTGTGGCCGCCTGGGGATCATAAGGGGCGGAGCCCCTTATACAACTAACGGGGGGGCCGGGTTGGG
>CAVJLQ010000030.1:0-2563 GCA_963650435.1 Alloprevotella sp.
CGCTCATGGTCTCGGGCATGACGATGATGATGCGGTAGCCCCGGGCGGCGGCCACGGAGGCCAGGCCGATGCCGGTGTTGCCGGAGGTGGGCTCGATGATGACGGAGCCGGGCTTCAGCAGGCCCCGGGCCTCGGCGTCGTCGATCATGGCCTTGCCGATGCGGTCCTTCACGCTGCCGGCGGGATTGAAATACTCCAGCTTGGCCAGGAGCTTGGCCTGAAGGCCCTGGTCGGCTTCGATATGGGTCAGCTCCAGCAGGGGGGTATGGCCGATCAGCTGATCGGCGGAGGTATAGATCTTGCTCATGATAATATCGCTCCTATCATAGTATTCAGAATTTTTGGGATCCTATCGGGGAGCGGGCCGCTCCTCCGTTCATACAGGAGACAGGGGGCAACATCGGCCGTGGAGCAGGAAGTAATCCATTCAAATACCAACCTTTCATATAGGTTTATCGGTATTTTACTTCGCGGACTGGAAATTGTCAAGAGGAAAATAAAAAATTTTCGTTGAAATCCTATCAACCGTTTGGTATAATAGGAATAACGAGGATGCCGGACCTGCTTCCCGCTCCCTGCCCCGGGGCAGGGAGCGGGAAAGCGGCCGGGAGAAACAGAAGCGGCGCTCTGCGGCCCAGGGTCTGGGGCGGGCGCCGGAGGAGGCGGCTTTTTATGATGATCTCCACAAAGGGGCGGTATGCCCTGCGGATACTGGTGGATATGGCGGAGCACCAGCGGGAGGGCTATATCCCGCTGAAGGAGATCGCGGCCCGGCAGGAGATCTCAGAGAAGTATCTGGAGAGCATCGTCAAAGAGCTGGTGAAGGCCCGGGTGCTGGAGGGCGTGCGCGGCAAGGGCGGCGGCTACCGGATGGTGGGCTCGCCCGAGCGGTATACGGCGGGAGAGATCATCCGGCTGATGGAGGGCTCGCTGGCCCCGGTGGCCTGTCTGGAGAAGGGCAGCGCCCCCTGTTCCCGGGCGGCCCAGTGCCGCACCCTGTCCCTGTGGCAGGGGCTGAACGACCTGGTGAACGGCTATCTGGACAAGTTCACCATTGCCGACCTGACCCGCCGGGAGGACGCCGGCTTTGACTATGTGATCTGAGATAGGATAAAAACTGCCCCCTGCCTTCGGGCAGGGGGCAGTTTTTTTACTGCTTGGGCTGGAAGCTCTTGATGCAGTCCATCATCCAGCGGGCGAACATCTCCCGGTCGGCGTCCAGAGCGAAGGTGGCGTTCTTGGGCCGGTCGGTGTAGGTCCGGGGGTCCACGATGGTCTGCCCGTCGGCAAAGCCGCCGGAGATGTCGATGTCCACCCGGGTGAAGATGGACTTGGTGATGATCTCCGGGTGGGCCACGGCGCACACGGCCAGGGCGTCGTGGATGGGGGCGGAGTCCAGCCGGTCCATAGGCTGCAGGTGGCTGTAGGCCAGGATGCGGTGATCCACGCAGTCGGCCACCGCCTTGCCCAGGGCGGTGCCCAGGGCGCGGAACTCGCGGCTCTCGTCGGCGTTGATGCAGCCCCCGTGGTGGGTGGCGTCCAGGGGGATGATGCGGATGGGGCAGCCGCTGTCCATGACGATCTGGGCGGCCTCGGGGTCGGCCCAGATGTTGAACTCGGCGGCGGCGGTGGTGTTGGTGCGCTGATAGCCGCCGCCCATCAGGACGATCTCGCGGATCTTCTTGCAGATCTCCGGCTCCAGCCGCATGGCCATAGCGATGTTGGTCAGGGGGCCCACGGGCACCAGGGTGATGTCCCCGGCGCTGTGCATCAGGGTGTCGATATAGAACCAGACGGCGTGCTCCTTCTCCACCGGGCGGGTGGAGGGGGGCAGCTCCAGATAGTCGGTGTGGATCTCGATAGGCTCGTCCATGCCCTCTACGATGGTGCGCTGGCCGGAGTAACCGCCGTGGCGGCTGGGCAGCAGAGTGCACACCATGGGGGTGGCGCAGCCCTTATAGACGGGGAAGTCCGCCTCCAGCACGTCCCGCACCCGCAGGGTGTTCTCGGTGGTATAGGGCAGGGGCTTGTTGCCCGCTACGGTGCACACGGCCAGCAGGTCGAGCTGGGGCTCCAGATAGGCCGTCATAATAGCGATGGCGTCGTCGGTGCCGGTATCCACGTCCAAAATGATCTTTTTCTTTTCCGCCATGGGAAGGCTCCTTTCCCGGCGGCCCTCGCCGCCGTGACCTGGGATGATGCGGCCGCGTCGGGCCGCAAGACCCATCATACCACGGCGGGGCCCCGGGTTTCAAGGGGGGATGTTCTGCGGGGGGCGGCCTTGACAAGAGCGGGGAACCTGCTATCATGGAGAAGGAGCCCGGAGCTGTCTGCGCCGGGCGCACATGACGAAGGCGGGCGCGCGGCGCCCGAAGGAGGATCTTTATGGCAGTTTTGTCCGGGCTGAAGCCCGCAAAGGTGTTTGAGTATTTCGAGGCCCTGTGTTCCGTGCCCCACGGCAGCGGCAACACCAGGCAGGTCAGCGACCTGTGCGTGGACTTTGCCAAAGAGCTGGGCCTGCGGTACCGGCAGGAGCCCTGCAACAACGTCATCATCTGGAAGG
>CAVJLQ010000031.1:0-8009 GCA_963650435.1 Alloprevotella sp.
CATGAAGGCCCTGTTCACCGGCGGCATGAAGGAGCTGGGCATCCCCTTCACCGACCCCCAGGGCACCTATTTCGTGCTGGCGGACGTCTCCCCCTACATGAAGAAGGGGCAGTCCGACGTGGACTTCTGCGTGGAGATGGCCCAGAAGGTGGGCGTGGCCGGTGTGCCCGGCAGCTCCTTCTTTGACGAGGATGTGAACCACATCATCCGCCTGCACTTTGCAAAGAAGGACGAGACTCTGAACGCCGCGCTGGAGCGGCTGAGCGACCTCAAAAAGATGAGGGGATAAAGACAAATGAAACAGCCCCGGCCAGCAAAGCTGGCCGGGGCTGTTTTTTTATTGTTCAGGCGTTTCTTCTTCGGTAGGTGTATCCTCCGCAGGCGCGTCGGGGACCGGCGGGGCGGGGGCCTCCGCTGCCCGGGCGGTGATGGTCAGGCCGTAGCCGTCCAGAATGGCGGAGCCGTCGGCGGGGGCGGCGTCGATGGACACGGTGTCCCCCACGTTCAGGGTGACCACGTCCCGGGCCTGAGAGGCGGAGACGGCGTAGAACACCTGCCCGCCCTCCAGACGGATGAAGTAGCAGGTGTTGCCGTCCAGCACGGCGGAGCGGATCTCCGCTACCACACCGGCGTTCTGGTCGGAGGGCAGCTGCTCCTGCTGGGTCAGGCCCTTTTCGTTCAGCATCTTGATATAGGCCTGCTCACAGGCGGACACAGTGCTGCCGGTGGCCACGATCTGGTACTGGGCCACGTTCACCATGGCGTAGCTTTTCACCAGGTCGGTGGCGTCCTTCAGGGGGATGAAATAGGTGGGCTGGTCGGCGATGTTCAGCAGCAGGGGGAAGGTGGCCACATAGCCCAGGTCCTGCACCACGCCCATGGCGGACTGCTTGGCGGCCTCCTCAGTGGCGCCGGGGGCGGTGTAGAAGTGGGTCTCCTTGGTGCGCATGTTGCACAGCAGGAAGCCCAGGTTGGACTGGTCGGCGTTGGCGGAGGTGACGCCGGTGTAGGCGTAGACATCGTCGTTCATGGCGATGTAGTTGTAGCCCTCGGTGGTCTGGGTCACGTCCCGCTGGCCGAAGATGGAGTTGAGGAAGCCGTGGATCAGGGTGCCGTGGTAGTCATACTGCTCCATGATCAGATCGGGGACGTACAGGGTGTCCACCCAGGTGGGCACCTCCTCCATATACTGGCTCTCGCCGGTGACGGCGTCCACCAGTACGGCCCCCTTGATGTCCGTGCCGCCGAACAGGCCGATAGTCTTGACCACCCGGGGGGCGATCCACCAGGGGTGGCCGCTCTCGTCGATCTCAAACTCCGGGGTGGAGAACATCATGGTGGGGTAGTGGAAGCGCAGGTGGCGGTAGATGTTCCGGTTCAGGGGCTCGGAGAAGGAGTACTTCATCCCCTCGCTCAGGCGGACCACCGTGGCCTCCTGGGTGACCATGTCCACCACCACATAGGCGGGCAGGCCGCTGCCCCGGTTGGTCAGCCACTTGAACAGGTCGGCGTAGCCGATGGGGGCCACCCGGACGGGGCGGCCCTGGTAGTTGATCTGGGTGGAGTCGTTGGAGTATTCGAACTGACTGACCATGTCGCTGAGGGTGCCCATCTGCCGGTCGCCCAGGTACTCGGCGGAGGTGCGGTCCAGAGTGGGGATCTCGTTGAAGGAGATCTGGGCCACATCGTGGGCGAAGTCGCCGTTTTCCACGGTGAGCAGATCCCGGTAGGCCGCGGCCCGGAAGATGGGCAGAGAGACCACATAGCCCACCGCCGCCACGGCGAACACGGCGATCAGCGCGATCATCACGGGCAGGCAGCGGCTCTTCACAAAGGAGAGCCAGGACTTGACCTTCTCCTTGGGCGTGGCCACCACGTCGCCGTGCAGCCCGCCAGACAGCAGGAACACGCACAGGGTGTACACGATGCACAGCAGGATCAGAAAGCCGTAAAACTGGCTGTCGTGCAGGTTCAGGGCGGGCAGCGTGATATAGAAGTATACCAGTCCCACAGCGGCGGTGATCAGCAGGCTGAGCAGGGTGCGGCCCAGCCCGCCGGAGGGCAGGCGGAACTTTTTAGGGGCGTTTGCCATGAAAAAACATCCTTTCCCGTATTGGCCGCCCGGCGGGGCGGCTCGCATACTCTATAGCATAGCCGCTTTTGGACAAAACCGCAACGGCTTTTTTCTGAGGAGGAAATTAAAATTTTCTGAAAACCCCATCCGGCCCCGGAAAGAGCTTTTGCTTGACGGTAGGGGGCCGGGCAGGTAAAATAAGGGACAAGAGGCGGCCGGAAGAGCCGCGTCAGGAAGAGAGGAGCTGGGCGCATGAAGAAGGAGGAGCGGCCCCTGTCCCAGATCGCGCGGATGGGACGGCTGGAGCGGGGCGAGGACGGACATATCCACTTTGTGTCTGACAAGGAGCGGCGCGTCCTGTGGGCCATCGCCGGGTTTGCCCTGGGCCTGGGGGGCATTTTGAAGGTGCCCGGACTGATGGGCAAGCTGGGCGGCGGGGCTTTCTGCCTGTTCGCCGTGATGATGCTGCTGTCCGGAAAGAAGAAGTAGAGCTCTGTCAGGAGAACGCCGCGCCGCACCGCCCCGCGCTGCGCCGGACAGAGCGGGTGAGCTGACGCGGAGAGAGGGCCGCGGGGGAGCGCCGCCTGCGGCACTTCTCCGCGGTCTTTGCGGCGGAGAGCGATAAACAACAGGGACGGGCCGCCCGAGGAACGGCCCAACAGGAGGGATCTGCATTGTACTGGTATACCATTGGCAGAACGCTGTACCCCGCGGAGGGCGAGCCGGCGGAGGACAGCCCGGCGGTGGCTGTGCTCACTTCGGAGGAGCTGTCCCGGCAGCCCGCCCTGTCGGGGCTGGGGGAGGTGCTGTGCCACACGCCGCCCGCCCGGGACGCCCGGGTGTGCAAGGCGGAGGTGCGCTCGGCCTGCCTGTCCGGGACGCTGGTGCTGCCCCGCCAGGGGAAGGGGGGCGGACGCCCGGCCTGCGGCTATCTGGTGACAGGCAGCCGGGTGGTGCTGGTGGACGACGGCGACTTTGTCCAGCCGGTGCTGAAGCGGCTGATCAAGGACAAGCGCCCCACGGAGCGCAGCGTGGGCCGGTTCCTGTACGCCTTTTTCGAGCAGCTGATCGCCCGGGACCTCCACCGGCTGGAGGAGATCGAGGAGCGGGCGGAGCAGCTGGAGGACCAGGTGCTGGCCCACGAGCTGGAAGACTTCAGCGCCCCCATGACCGCCCTGCGGAAGCAGACCATGGCTTGGTTCCGGTACTACTCCCAGCTGGACGATGTGGCCTGCGAGCTGAAGGAGAACGAGAACGGCTTTTTCACCGAGGGCGAGACCATGCTCTTCCGCCTGTTTGAGGAGCGGGTGATCCGCCTGCGGGAGGAGTCTCAGCTGTTAAGGGAGTACTGCGGCCAGATCCAGAGCATGTTCCAGTCGGAGATCGACATACGCCAGAACCGGATCATGCAGATCCTGACCATCGTTACCACCATTTTCCTGCCCCTGACCCTGCTCACCGGCTGGTACGGCATGAACTTCAAGGGGATGCCGGAGCTGGAGTGGGAGTACGGCTACCCGGTGGTGGCGGCGGTAAGCGTCCTGATCGTGGTGCTCAGCCTGTGGATCTGTAAAAAGAAGAAGTTCTGGTGAGGGCCGCCTGCGCTTGACAAGGGCCGGGGGATACATATAATAAAAGAAAACCCGGGAGGCCCGGCGGACGGGAGGAGAGCGCACCCATGGAGCATGTGACCAGCAGAAAAAACCCCCTGCTGACCCAGATCAGAAAACTGACGGGCAGCCGGAGCTATCGCCGCCAGTGCGGCCTGTTTTTGGGGGACGGCCGCAAGCTGCTGGAGGAGGCGGTCCGGTGGAACGCCCCGCTGACCGCGGTGGTGGCCGACCGGGACGCCCCCCTGCCCCCGCTGACCGCTGACATCCGGGTGGTAACGGTGCCGGGGGACGTGATGGCCTCGGTCTCGCCCATGGAGGCCCCCCAGGGGGCCCTGTTTCTGTGTGAGCAGCCGGAGATGCGGCCCCCTCAGGCCCTGCCCGGCAGCCGTTACCTGGTGCTGGACGGCCTGCAGGATCCGGGAAATGTGGGCACCATCTGGCGCACCGCCGACGCCCTGGGGGCGGACGGCCTGCTGCTGGTGAACGGCTGCGCCGACCCGTGGAACTGGAAGACCGTGCGGGCCACCATGGGGGCCTGCTTCCGCCTGCCTGTGTGGGAGGTGGAGGCCGGCGAGCTGCCCGCCCTGCTGGAGCGCTCCGGCCTGCCCCTGTACGCCACCGCCCTGCGGGAGGACACGGTGGATCTCCGCCGGGCGGACCTGTCCCGGTGCGCCGTTGTGATCGGCAGCGAGGGGCGGGGCGTCTCAGAGCAGCTCTTACAGGCCAGCTGCCGGACGCTGAAGATCCCCATGCGGCAGCGGTGTGAGTCTCTGAACGCCGCGGCGGCCGCCGCCGTGGTGCTGTGGGAGATGGCCAGATAGAGGGAAAAAACGACGGTTTTCAGACGATCATTCCCATAAAGTCGAAAAAAGTCGGACCGGGACGACAAAAATGATTTGACAACCGGGCGGGAACAGGATACCATATAGGCCGCGCAGATCCGCGGCCCCGCCCTGTTGTGTCCATGCTTGGACTGCGAAAGGGGAGCGGGTTATGGCGAGCTTGAAATACTGGCTGTGGCTGACCGGGCTGAAAGGCCTGGGCGCCCCCGCCGCCCTGCGGCTGCTGGACTGGTTCGTCACCCCGGAGCGGGTGTATTACGCCGACCCGGAGGAGTACGACCTGGTGGAGGGGCTGAGCGCCTTCCAGCGGAGGGCCCTGCTGGACAAGAGCATGGACCGGGCAGAGGGGGTGCTGGCCGACTGCCAGTACCTGGGACTGCGGATCATGACCATCCAGGATGGGGACTACCCCGACCGCCTGCGTCAGATCCCGGACCCGCCGGTGGTGCTCTATCTGCGGGGAAAGAACATCGACTTTGACGAGGAGGCCGCCATCGCCGTGGTGGGGGCCAGAGAGCCCTCGGAGTACGGCAGAAAGATGGCCGCCCGCCTGGGCCTGGAGCTGGCCCGGGGCGGGGCCCTGCTGGTGTCCGGCATCGCTCGGGGACTGGACAGCGAGGCCATCCGCGGCGCCCTGAAGGGCGGCGGCCAGGTGGTGTCTGTGCTGGCCGGAGGGCTGGACACGGGCTACCCCTATACCAGCCGCTTTCTGGTAGAGGACATCGCCGCCGCGGGCACGCTCATTTCGGAGTATCCCCCGGGCACGCCGGCCCTGGGGGACCACTACCACGCCCGCAACCGCATCATCAGCGGCCTGTCCCTGGGCGTCGTGGCGGTGGAGTGCCGCCTGTCCAGCGGCACCATGATCACCGCGGGCCGCGCTCTGGAGCAGGACCGCGACCTGTTCGCCGTGCCCGGCGCGGTGGATATGGTGATGAGCGAGGGCACCAACCGCCTGATCCAGCAGGGGGCCAAGCTGGTCACCTGCGGGCAGGATATTTTAGAGGAGTACTGGAGCCGCTTCCCCTTAAAGCTGAAAAGCTCCGCCCCCTTGACGCCGGAGGCCGCCCAGCAGCGGCTGGAGCGGCAGGAGGAGCGGGCCGCCCAGCCCGCCCCGGCGAAAAAGGCCGCGCCCGAGGAGAACGGGGAGGAGCCGGAGCCCGAGCTGATCCCCCTGGACAAGCAGAAGGAGCGGTTCACCGACGACCAGCTGGCTCTGCTGCGGGCCATGAAGGGGCAGCCCCGGTCTGCCGAGGCCCTGGTGGAGCTGACCCAGATCCCCGCCCGGCGGGTGCAGTCCGCCCTGACCATGCTGCAGGTGGACGGCGCCGTGCAGGAGCTGCCCGGCCGGCGCTTCGCCCCCCAGGTGCGGCTGGAAGACCCGGAATAAACGTATTTGCGGCGGATGCCGTTTTATCAATCTTCGGAGGTCAAACAAGTGCCGACTAAAACTGATCTAGTCATCGTGGAGTCCCCCTCCAAGGCGAAGACCATAGGAAAATATCTGGGCCCCGGGTACGAGGTGAAGGCCTCTATGGGCCATGTGCGGGACCTGCCCAAGAGCACCATGAGCGTGGATCTGGACGGCGGGAGCTTCCTGCCCAGCTATCAGCCCATCAAGGGGAAAGAGGACGTGATCCGCGACCTGAAAAAAGCCGCCAAAAACAGCGGCAGAGTCTATCTGGCGACCGACCCGGACCGGGAGGGCGAGGCCATCTCCTGGCACCTGAAGGAGCTGCTGGGCATCCCGGACGACAAGACCTATCGGGTCACCTTCAACGAGATCACCAAGAACGTGGTCAACCAGGCCATCGCCCACCCCCGGGCCATCGACCAGGATCTGGTCAACGCCCAGCAGGCCCGGCGGGTGCTGGACCGCATCGTGGGCTATCAGCTGTCCCCCCTGCTGTGGAAGAAGGTCCGCCGGGGCCTGTCCGCGGGGCGGGTGCAGTCGGTGGCCACCCGCCTGGTGGTGGAGCGGGAGAACGAGATCCGCGCCTTTGTGCCCCAGGAGTACTGGAGCATCGAGGCCGCCCTGGACCGCGTCGCCCCCGATGTGGGCAGCTTCAAGGCCCAGTTCTACGGGAAGGACAAGCGGATCGACCTGCACAGCGAGGAGGAGGCCGACGCCGTGCTGGCCGCCATTCAGGACAGGCCCTTCACCGTGACGAAGGTGAAGCGCCAGGACAAGAGCCGCCAGCCCGCGCCCCCCTTTACCACCTCCACTTTGCAGCAGGAGGCCAGCCGCAAGCTGGGCATGACCCCCGCCCGCACCATGTCCATCGCCCAGCAGCTGTATGAGGGCGTGGACATCACCGGCGAGGGCACCGTGGGTCTGATCACCTATATGCGTACCGACTCCCTCCGCCTGTCGGAGGAGGCCCTGGCCGCCGCCAAGGGCTTTATCACCCAGCGCTACGGTGCGGCCTATTACCCGCCCCAGACCCGGCGCTTCAAGACCAAGGGCAGCGCCCAGGACGCCCACGAGGCCATCCGCCCCTCCGACGTCACCCTGGTGCCCGAGGACATCCGCAAGGACCTGACAAGCGAGCAGTATAAGCTGTATAAGCTGATCTGGAGCCGCTTCCTGGCCTGCCAGATGGCCAACGCCGTCTACGACAGCGTGTCGATCGAGACGGAGTGCGCCGGATACGTCTTCCGCTCCAGCCACACCGCGATCAAGTTCTCCGGCTTTACCGCCGTGTATGAGGAGGGCCGGGACGACGAGGAGGAGGCCCCCCAGTCCCCCCTGCCCGACCTGAAGGAGGGGGAGCAGCTGAAGCAGTCCGGCCTGAAGAAGGACCAGCACTTCACCCAGCCCCCCGCCCGGTACTCCGAGGCCACCCTGATCAAGGCCCTGGAGGAGAAGGGCATCGGCCGCCCCTCTACCTACGCACCCACCATCTCCACCATCCTGAACCGGGAGTATGTGGTGAAGGAGGGCCGCGCCCTGCGGCCCACCCCCTTGGGCGAGGTGGTCACCCAGTTTATGATCCAGTGGTTCCAGGACGTGGTGGACACCGGGTTCACCGCCCAGATGGAGGAGCAGCTGGACAAGGTGGAGGAGGGCGCCGCCGACTGGCGGGCGGTGCTGTCCGACTTCTATGTGCCCTTCCAGGACGAGCTGAAGAAGGCCGAGGAAAAGAGCGAGTGGGTCAAGATCCCCGACGAGGTGTCGGAGGAGGTCTGTCCCCAGTGCGGCCGCAAGCTGGTGGTGAGATCCGGCCGGTTCGGCCGGTTCCTGGCCTGCCCCGGCTGGCCGGAGTGCGACTTCACCATGCCCATGGTGGTGGAGATGCCAGGCAAGTGCCCCAAGTGCGGCGGGCGGCTGCTCAAGCGCACGGGCAAGAGCCGCACCACCGGCAAGCAGTATACCTTCTACTGCTGCGAGCGGTGCAACAGCCGGGACGAGGCCAACAAGTGCGACTTCCGCACCTGGGATGTGCCCGTAAAGGACAACTGCCCCGTGTGCGGCCAGAC
>CAVJLQ010000032.1:0-921 GCA_963650435.1 Alloprevotella sp.
GTGCTGTCCAGCATCGCGGGCACAGTGATCCCCATCTTCTTCAAGGCCATCCATGTGGACCCTGCCGTGGCCTCCGGCCCCCTGATCACCACGGTGAACGACCTGGTAGCCGTAGTGGCCTACTACGGCTCCGTGTGGCTGCTGTTGCTCCAGGTATTGAAGCTGTGACCGGCAAAGCCCCGGCCCGATCAAACCGCGCCCTGCCCATCAGACATCATGCTGATGGGCAGGGCGCTTTGCTGTTCTCACAAAAAACTCGCCGCAGGCGGCAGAACGCCTGCGGCGAGTTGACTCTGACAGGGGGCTACAGTGTGATCCAGTACCGCTGGATGATCCCGCACTCACTCAGTCCCGCTTCATCGACCACTTCATTTTCCAGCTTGCCGCCGTTTTTTACGATCGTGCGCCGGGAAGCCTCGTTGGTCTGATCGCAGGTGAGCAGGATCTTTTCCGCTCCGTACTCCCGACAAATGGGCAGCAGCAGCTTCAGCATCTCGCCGGCATACCCCTTCCGGCGCTCTGACGGCAGAACGCTGTATCCGATGTTCCCGCCGTACCGCAGCAAAAAGGGCGACAGGTAATGCCTGTAATCGATCATGCCCACCACCGTTTCATCCTCAACCCGGACGGCCAGAAACACGTCGGACGGAACATAGCCCGTGCTATATTTTCGCTTCAGCCGCGTTTCAAAGTCGATCCACTCCGAAAACGAAGCGACCTCCTCCAGGCCGGCGCAGCCATCAAAGCTGTCGTGATTGGCGAGCATGGCTTCCCTGCCCCGCATGACCTGATCTGCGTATATGCCGGCGGGTCTGACCAGTTTCAGGCTCATTTTTCATCCCTCCGTGTGCTTTGCTCCGTTATTCCCCGCGCGGCCCTCACCGATTCCCGAAGGCGTAGTGATAGAAGTTATTCTCCACG
>CAVJLQ010000032.1:931-1959 GCA_963650435.1 Alloprevotella sp.
CCACGATCATGGCGGTGCTGTCCAGCTTATAGCCCACCAGCTTCTTCATGGCGGCCACATAGCTGTCCTGCTCCTCCTGAGTCATGGTGACCCCCGCTGCGGGGGTAAAGGTCTGGGTAAAGCGGTTATAGAAGCCCCGGTCCGACTTCCAGCAGCGGGAGGTGAACACCACCAGCCCCTCGCTGTCCGACAGGGCGTCCGACCCCGCCAGCATCCGGGAGTCGTACTCCAGCCCCAGCAGGTTGGACACGGTGGGCAGGATGTCCACCTGACAGGTCACCTTGTCCACGTTCACCGGCTCGGTCATGCTGGCCGACCAGATGATGAGGGAGCTCTTATACACGTCGAAGTTGATGGCAGACTCCTTCAATGCCTCCATATCCTCCGACTTGCCGAAGGTCTGGCCGGACAGCTCCTCCAGGGTGTCGATGTCGAAGTAAGGCACATGGTCGGGGGCGGCCACGATCAGGGTCTTGTCCAGCTTGCCCGCCTCGTCCAGCTTCTGGATCAGGGTCTCCAGGGCCTTATCCACCTCCATGGCGGTGGCGATATAGGCCTGGGTCTTCTCGCTGTAGGGCAGAGAGGACACCCTATCCTTATACTGCCGGGCCACCCAGTTCCAGGAGTAGGGGGTGTGGCCGCTGATGGTGAGGTAGTAGACGTGGAAGGGCTGGTCGCTGTTGATATAGTCGTCCACGCTGGCCTCCACCATGTAGCTGTCCCGCTGGGGCCACAGCTTGTCCGTCCCGGAGGAGTTCATCTCGCAGTCCAGGCCGTGCTGGTAGTACTTCCAGTCGTAGCCCAGATTGGTGTGGGACACCGCCCGGCCGTACATATCGCCGTTGTTGTGGTAGCCCAGGGTCTGATAGCCCAGGCGGCCCAGCTGCTGGGCCAGGGAGAAGTAGCAGTCGGTGCCCAGCACGCCGGTGCGCTTCATGGTGATGGGGTTGCCGTTCTTGGGGTACAGGCCCAGCAGGTTCTGACACTCGCCGTTGGAGGTGCTGGTATAGTGCAGGGCGGTGTAGAAG
>CAVJLQ010000032.1:1969-7144 GCA_963650435.1 Alloprevotella sp.
TAATTGTTGAACACAAAGCCCTCGTGGGTCAGCTTATACAGGGTGGGGGTCAGCTCCGGGTCGATGACGTAGCCGGAGAAGCCCTCCAGGGTGAAAAAGATCACGTTGTACCCCTCGAACATGCCGGTGTACTCGTTCTTCTTCGTGGGGGGCACGCTGTTGAAGTAGTTGCACAGCCACTGGATGTCCTTGTTGGTGGTCCCCTCCGCCAGGGCGCTCAGATCCACGTCCATCACGTTGGGAGAGGTGTCGATCACCGGGCCGGGATCCTCGGAGGTGTCGCCGGAGCCGTCCCCGGAGCTGCTGCCGTCCCCCAGGTTGCCGATGGTGCTGAAGTCGGAATCCAAATCGCTCTTCACCGGGACGATCATGTGCTTCACATCCAGGCGGAACATGGTCAGCAGGCCAAGCTGCTCCACCTGGTCGTCGGCGTTGGTATCCATTTTATAGAGCTTGCCGGGGGTCATGTCCCCACCCCAGGGCAGGTGTACCATGCCCAGAGCCACCAGGTGGAAGATCACCATGCCCGCCGCCAGCACGCCGGACAGCTTCCAGTCGTACCGCTCAAAGCCCAGCAGCCGCCGGCCGAAGATGGTCAGGAACAGGGCTGGCAGGAAGAATACCACGATGACGGGCACGCTGCGGCCCACGGCGGAGGCGATCACATCGGCGTAGTCCGTCAGCTTGTTGTCCGCCGCCGTGCCCAGGGTGCTGAGGGGGTAATAGGACTGCAAAATCTTCTTAGCGATCATCTCCACCACAAAGACAAGGGAGAGCAGCCAGGTCAGGATCAGGGACAGCACCTGGTTCACCGTTTTATGGAATGGGATGGTCAGGGCCGTGAGCAGCAGTCCGGCCGCCACACCGAAGGTGACCCAGATGGGCAGATAGGCCAGGGACAGCTTCATATGCAGGTGGAGCACCAGCTCCAGATAGGGGAACAGCAGCGGGAAAAAGAGCAGCCGCGCCACCCGCCCTCCGGCGGAATGGCCGCCGGAGCGGGACAGCCGCCTTCCGTTATAGCTCATATCAGGTCTCCTTTGTCTTTCTCTGCGTGTGCAGGATCATATCGCTCTGATCCTATCATATTTTTGACCGCGCAACAAGGATCATGGAAAATTTTAAGAAAATCTTAGGGTTCAGCCGCCTAACATGGCGAACAGGTCGATCTGGCTGGTCTCAGGCAGGCCATCCCACGCGGCTCACGCCGCGCGGGGACCCTTTTTTCTTAAGATCCTCGGGCGAAGTGAATTCGCCCTGCGGAATTTCCGTCTGCGACGGAGATCAACGCGCCAAAAGGCGCGGGCCGCCCAGCGGCCTGTTCGGCAGCCTGCCGAATCACACCATATAAAACAAACGTTCAGCCGCCTAACATAGCAAACAGATCGATCTGGCTGGTCTCCGGCAGGCTGCCGAAGGCACCAGCGTCCTTCAAAAGCTGGATATGGGTCTTGGACACCTTGGGGCAGGCGGCGGACACCTCCTCGATGGAGATGAACTGCCGTCCCTTGCTCTGTTCCTCCAGGGAGATGGCCGCCGTCTCCCCCAGTCCGGCCACGGACACGAAGGGCGGCCGCAGGGTGCCCCGCTCCTCGTCCACCGTAAAGTTGATGGCCTTGGACCGGTACAGGTCAATGTGGTCGAAGCTGAAGCCCCGGAGATAGAACTCGTAGCACACCTCCAAAGTGGTCAGCATGTCCTGCTCCACGGCGGTGGCCTCCTTGTCCTTGGCCACGATCTCCCGCATCTTCTTCTGGCACACCTCCATGCCCCGGCACATGAAGGCCTCGTCAAAGGCCTTGGCCCGGATGGAGAAATAGGCCGCGTAGAAGGCCAGGGGGCGGTGCACCTTGAACCAGGCGATGCGGAAGGCCATCATCACATAGGCCACGGCGTGGGCCTTGGGGAACAGGTAGGCGATCTTCTTACAGGAGCCGATGTACCAGTCGGGCACGCCGGCGGCCTTCATCTCCTCCTCCGCCCCGTCGGGCAGTCCCCTGCCCTTACGCACGGCCTCCATGATCTTGAAGGAGCGCTTGGGCGGCATCCCCTTGGAGATCAAAAACAGCATGATGTCGTCGCGGCAGCCGATGGCCTGGCCCACAGGGATGCCCTGCTCCAGCACCAGGTCCCGGGCGTTGCCCAGCCACACGTCGGTGCCGTGGGAGAAGCCGGACAGCCGCACCAAAATATCGAACTGCTTGGGCTGGGTCTCTTCCAGCATGCCCCGGACAAAGGAGGTGCCGAACTCCGGGATGGCGGTGCCGCCGGTGGGGCCCAGGATCTTGTCGTTCTCATACCCCAGGGCCTTAGAGGAGCTGAACAGGGACATGGTCTCGGGGTCGTCCAGAGGGATGTCTGTCCGGGCGTTCACCCCGGTGAGCACCTCCAGCATCCGGATCATGGTGGGGTCATCGTGGCCCAGCATGTCCAGCTTCAGCAGGTTGGACTCCATGGAGTGGTACTCAAAGTGGGTGGTGACGATGTCGCTGTTGGGGTCGTCCGCCGGGTGCTGCACCGGGCAGAAGTCGTAGATCTCCTTGTCCTGGGGGATGACCACCATGCCGCCGGGATGCTGGCCCGTGGTGCGCTTCACGCCGGTACAGCCCAGGGCCAGGCGGTTCTCCTCCGCCTTGGATACGGACAGCCCCCGCTCGTCCAGGTAGTGCTTCACATAGCCGAAGGCGGTCTTTTCCGCCACGGCGCCGATGGTGCCCGCCCGGAACACATGGGTCTGTCCGAACAGCTCGAAGGTGTAGCGGTGGGCGTTGGCCTGGTACTCGCCGGAGAAGTTCAGGTCGATATCGGGCACCTTGTCGCCGCCGAAGCCCAGGAAGGTCTCGAAGGGGATGTTGAAGCCGTCCTTCACATATTTGGTGCCGCATACGGGACAGTAGGCGTCGGGCATATCCGCGCCGCAGCCGTAGGGATGCTCGGGATCCTGGGCGTAGTCGAAGTCGGTGTGCTTGCACTTAGGGCAGCGGTAGTGGGCAGGCAGGGAGTTCACCTCCGTGATGCCCGACATAAAGGCCACCAGAGAGGAGCCCACCGAACCACGGGAGCCCACCAGATAGCTGTGCTCCAACGAGTTCTGCACCAGCTTCTGGGCGGACATGTAGATCACGTCGTATTTGCAGCGGATGATGTCGTTCAGCTCCGTATTGATGCGGTCCACCACGATCTGGGGCGGGTCCTCCCCGTACAGGTCGTGGCACTTGCCCCACACCAGCCGCTTCAGCTCCCCGTCGGAGTCCTCCAGCTTGGGGGCGAACAGCCCGTTGGGCAGGGGCTCGATGGGGTCGCAGCAGTCGGCGATGAAGTTGGTGTTCTTCACCACCACCTCATAGGCCTTCTCCTTCCCCAGATAGGCGAACTCCTCCAGCATCTCCTCCGTGGTCTTGAAATAGATGGGCAGGGGCGAATCGGCGTCCTCAAAGCCCTTGGAGGCCAGAAGGATGTGGCGGTAGATCTCGTCCTCCGGATCCAGGAAGTGGACGTCTCCGGTGGCGCACACCGGCTTGCCCAGTTCCTCCCCCAGCTTCACGATGGTGCGGTTGAAGTCCCGCAGCTCCTCCTCGCTGTGCACCATGCCCTTGCGCAGCATGAACATGTTGTTGCAGATGGGCTGGATCTCCAGATAGTCGTACCAGGAGGCGATGCGCTTCAGCTCCTCCCAGTTCTTGCCGTCCACCACCGCCCTGAACAGCTCCCCCGCCTCACAGGCGGAGCCGATGATCAGGCCCTCCCGGTTCTCGTCGATGATGGACTTGGGCATGATGGGGTAGCGCTTGAAGTGCTCCAGCTGGGACAGGGACACCAGCTTATACAGGTTGCGCAGACCGGTGTTGTTCTTGGCGATGACGATCAGGTGCTTGGGCTGCCGCCGGGCCTTGCCCTTTTTGCGCAGCTTAGGCATGTAGGGGTTGATGTCCGCCAGATCGTGCAGCCCCATCTCCTCCATCATCCTGAAGAAGGGGGGCAGCATATAGGCCACCGTGGCCGCGTCGTCGCTGGCCCGGTGGTGGTTGAAGGCGGGCAGCTGCAGCCGCTCGGCCACGATGTCCAGCTTATATTTGCCCAGATCGGGCAGCAGGTTCTGGGCCAGGATCAGGCTGTCGATGGACGCGTTATGGAAGGGGATGCCGTACTTTTCACAGCCCGCGGCGATAAAGCCCATGTCGAAGTCCGCGTTATGGGCGGCCAGGGGCCTGTCCCCCGCAAAGGCCAGAAAGGCCCGCAGGGCCTCCTCCTGGCTGGGGGCCCCCTCCAGCATGGCGTCGGTGATGCCCGTCAGATTCATGATCTCCGGGGACAGCCGCCGCTGGGGATCCACGAAGGTGTTGAACCGCTCCCCCACCTCGCCGTTTTTCAGCACCACCGCACCGATCTCGATGATGACCTCTCTGCGGCGGTCCAGGCCGGTGGTCTCGATATCAAAGCAGACGATCTCATCGTCAAAGGGCTGGTGCACGTCCCCGTGCACCACCACCCGGTCGTCCACATCGTTGATAAAGTACGCCTCTACCCCGAAGAGGATCTTGATCTTCTTGGCGGAGTGCTTGGCGTTGGGGAAGGCGTGGGTCACGCCGTGGTCGGTGATGGCGATGGCGGGATGGCCCCACCGCTCCGCCCGCTTGACCACGTTCTTGTCCGCGCCGATGGTGGAGTCCGTCTTAAAGCCCACCGCCGTCAGGGCGTCCATGGCGGACATGTTGGTGTGCAGGTGCAGCTCCACCCGCTTCTCCGGGGCGTTGTCGGTCCTGACCTCCTGCTCGGCCGTCATGATCGCCACGGGCTCCAGCACCACGTCGCCGTAAAAGCGGTCCAGGTTCAGCCGCCCCTGGATCCTCAGGTGCATCCCCTTTCTGACCCCATCCACGATGGGCTTGCCCTCGTCCCCGGGGAAGAACTTATTCACCCGGATGGAGCCGGTGTAGTCGGTCACGTCGAAGGCCACCACCCAGGCCCCCCGCTTTTTCAGCTCCCGGTGGTCCACGGCGAACACGTCGCCCTCCACGATCACGGTGCCCATGTCCAGCTCCAGCTCCCCCATGGCGGTGGGCACCCGGGTGATGGGCTTGCCCATGAGACAGCGGCCGCCAGCCTTCTTCTCCGGCCGGGGCATGGCGGGCTTGCCCGCCCCCTTGAGGGCCGCCTTGCGGAGGGCCTCCGTCC
>CAVJLQ010000033.1:0-5436 GCA_963650435.1 Alloprevotella sp.
ACTCGGTCCGCTTGCCTTTTTCCCCTGTTTTTGCTATACTGGTCCGGAAAAGGCCCGGTCCCGTCTCTCCGCCCCTGCGCGGCGGAGAGCGCCCCTCTTTACGGCCGCCGGGGCCGGGGTCAAAGATAAGGAGTGAGCCATATGACCATCAACTACACGCCCAAGGGCGTCTGCTCCACCAACTTTCAGATCGAAGTGGACAACGGAGTGATCCAGTCCGTTCAGATCACCAGGGGCTGCGACGGAAACGGCAAGGGCGTTTCCGCCCTGTTGAAGGGGATGAAGGTAGAGGACGCCATCGCCCGTCTGGACGGCATCCGCTGCGGCGGCAAGGCCACCTCCTGCCCCGATCAGATCGCGCAGGCCCTGAAGACCGTGCTGTGACCGGCGGGAGGGGACCGTTATGACCTATCCTGAACTGCTGGCCGCCGCCCGGCCCCGCCTGGGGCCCCACTGCAAGGGCTGCCCGGTCTGCGACGGCCGCGCCTGCCGGAATGCTATGCCCGGCCCCGGGGCCAAGGGCACCGGCACCGCGGCCATGCGCAACTACGACGCCTGGCAGGGCATCTTTTTGAACATGGACACGATCTGCGAAAACCGGGGGACGGACACCGCCTGCACCCTCTTTGGGCAAAGGCTGGCCCTGCCCCTGTTCGCCGGGCCAGTGGGGGCGGTGAAGCTGCACTACGGCGACCTGCTCTCCGACACCGGCTATAACGAGATCCTGGTGCCCGCCTGTGCCCGGGCCGGGATCGCCGCCTTCACCGGCGACGGCACCGACCCTGAGGTGTTCCGCAGCGCCGCCCGGGCCATCGGCGCCCAGAACGGACAGGGCATCCCCACGGTCAAGCCCTGGGACCGGGACACCGTTTTTGAAAAGCTGGACCAGGCCAAGGCCGCGGGCGCCAAGGTGTTCGCCATGGACATCGACGCGGCGGGCCTGCCCTTTTTGAAGGGGCTCCAGCCCCCCGCGGGCTCCAAGACCACGGCGGAGCTGCGGGAGATCATCGAATACGCCGGCGTACCTTTTATAATAAAAGGTATCATGACCGTCTCCGGCGCCCGGAAGGCGCTGGAGGCCGGAGCTGCCGGGATCGTGGTCTCCAACCACGGCGGACGGGTGATGGACGGCGTGCCCGCCACGGCCCGGGTGCTGCCCGCCATCGCAAAGGCGGTGGGGGGACAGATGACCGTGCTGGTGGACGGCGGCATCCGCAGCGGCACCGATATGCTGAAGGCCCTGGCCCTGGGCGCGGACGGCGTGCTGATGGCTCGGCCCTTCGTCACCGCGGTATACGGCGGCGGCGAGGAGGGGGTGGCCCTGCTGGTGCAGAAGCTCCGGGACGAGCTGGCCGACGCCATGTCCATGTGCGGGGTACACAGCGTCCCCGAGATCGGCCCCCAGCTGATCCTGGGCCCCGACCTGTGAGCTTTTTCCGGGACTCCGGCCTGTTTTGCCGGAGTCCTGGTATTTTTTACAATTTCCCTGTTGGCTTTTTGTCGATGTCGCCCAGTTCTCCCCCGTAAAACCGCCATTCCTTCTGCGTTTTTTCTCGTTAAGAAGTCGTTAAATGGGTTGTTTTCGTCATAATTGGGCGTTACCATTTATAAATATGGTTCCGGTCTCTCTTTGTGCTCCCCTTAGGCAGTGCAGAAGGGCGGCCGCGGACATCCATTGTTTCTCATTTCAGGCGGTGTATCATGAGTTTACGAGTTGGCATTGATATTGGTTCCACAACGGTAAAGGTGGTCGTGCTGGACGAACAGGATAAGCTGCTGTTCCGCTCCTATGAACGGCACTACTCCAAGGCCCGCGAGCGGGCCTGCCAGACCCTGCGCTCCATCCAGTCCATGCTGGCCGGGCAGCAGATCCGTCTGGCCATCACCGGCTCCGCCGGGCTGGGGGTGGCCGCCGCGGCAAAGCTGGACTTCGTGCAGGAGGTATACGCCACCGCCGCCGCCGTAGACCGCTACATCCCCGGCACCGACGCGGTGATCGAGCTGGGAGGCGAGGACGCCAAGATCATCTTCTTCGGCGGCGCGCTGGAGGAGCGGATGAACGGCTCCTGCGCCGGCGGCACCGGCGCCTTCATCGACCAGATGGCCACCCTGATGAACGTCAGCGTGCAGGAGCTGGACGAGCTGTCCCTGAAGCACGAGAAGATCTACCCCATCGCCAGCCGCTGCGGCGTGTTCGCCAAGAGCGACATCCAGCCCATCCTGAACCAGGGCGGGCGGAAGGAGGACGTGGCCGCCTCCATCTTCCAGGCCGTGGTGGACCAGACCGTGGCCGGACTGACCCAGGGCCGGGAGCTGAAGGGCAAGATCGTATTTCTGGGCGGGCCCCTGCACTTCCTCATGGGGCTGCGCCAGCGGTTCGTTGAGACCCTGAAGCTGGACGCCGACCACGCCATCTTCCCGGCGGACGGCGACTGTTTCGCCGCCATGGGCGCCGCCCTGTGCGCCACCGAGCTGGCCCTCCAGCCCTTCGAGCAGGTGCTGGATAAGCTGGAGAAGAGCGTGGACGCCTCCTCCCTGGTGGACACCATGCCCCCCCTGTTCAACAGCCAGGAGGAGTATGACCAGTTCTGCGCCCGGCACAACTCCAAAAAGCCCCCGGAGCTGGACATCCACACCTATTCCGGCCCCGCTTACTTAGGCATCGACGCGGGCTCCACCACCACCAAGCTGGTGCTCATCACCCCGGACGGCTCCCTGCTGTATACCTACTACCACTCCAACCAGGGCAACCCCGTGTCCATCGTGCTGGAGCAGCTGAAGCAGCTCTACGCCCTGTGCGGCGGCCGCATCGACATCCGCGGGGCCGCCGTCACCGGCTACGGCGAGGATCTGATCAAGTCTGCCTTCTCCTGCGACCTGGGGCTGGTGGAGACGGTGGCCCACTACAAGGCCGCCGCCCACTTCGAGCCCGATGTGGACTTCATCATCGACATCGGCGGCCAGGACATGAAGTGCTTCAAGATCCGCAACGGCGCGGTGGACTCCATCCTGCTGAACGAGGCGTGCTCCTCCGGCTGCGGCTCCTTCATCGAGACCTTTGCCAAGGCCCTGGGCTACAGCATCGCCGACTTCGCCAAGCTGGGCCTGTTCACCAAAAAGCCTGTGAATCTGGGCTCCCGCTGCACGGTGTTCATGAACTCCAGCGTGAAGCAGGCCCAGAAGGACGGGGCCTCTGTGGCGGACATCTCCGCCGGCCTGTCCACCTCCATCGTGAAAAACGCCATCTACAAGGTCATCCGGGCCGCCGACCCCGACGAGCTGGGCCAGCACATCGTGGTCCAGGGGGGCACCTTCCTGAACGACGCGGTGCTCCGTGCCTTCGAGCAGGAGCTGGGCCGGAACGTCACCCGCCCCACCATCGCCGGGATCATGGGGGCCTTCGGCGCGGCCCTGGCCGCCCGGGACCTGCACCTGGACAAGAGCGCCCTGCTCTCCCCCGCCGCCCTGGAGCAGTTCACCCACACCGCCCGGCCCGCCACCTGCGGTCTGTGCACCAACCACTGCTCTCTCACCGTCAACACCTTTGACGGCGGCCGCCGGTTCATCTCCGGCAACCGCTGCTCCCGCCCCCTGGGGCAGGAGCCCCACCGCCAGCCCGACCTGATGCGCTACAAATACGCCAAGCTCCGGGCCATGGAGGGCAAGGGCACCGGCGACGGCAGCCGGGGCAGGATCGGTATCCCCTTCGGCCTGAACATGTACGAAAACCTGCCCTTCTGGTTCACGGTGTTCACCCATCTGAATTTCGAGGTCGTCCTCTCCCCGGAGTCCAGCCGCAAGCTGTACATCAAGGGCCAGCGCACCATCCCCTCCGACACGGTGTGCTACCCCGCAAAGCTCCTTCACGGCCACGTCATCGCCCTGGCCGAGGCGGGGGTGGACGCCATCTGGTACCCCTGCATGAGCTACAACAACGACGAGGGCATCGGCGACAACCACTACAACTGCCCCGTGGTGGCCTATTACCCCGAGCTGCTGGCCGCCAACGTGCCGGAGCTGAAAAAGACCCGCTTTCTGGACCCCTATGTGGGCCTGTGGCGGCACAAGGACTTTGCCAAGCGCTTTGCCAAAATGATGGAGGAATACTTCTCCGTCCCCAAGGGCGAGACCAAGGCCGCCGTCCAGGCGGGCTATGCCGCCTATGAGGCCTATGAGAACGATGTGCGCGCCACGGGCATGGAGTACATCCAGAAGGCCCGGGCGGAAAACCGGCCCATCATCGTGGTGTGCGGCCGCCCCTACCACATCGACCCGGAGATCAACCACGGCATCAACGACCTGATCACCTCCTTCGGCTTCACCCTGGTGACCGAGGACGCCCTGAGCTATCTGGAAGGCTACGCCCCCCGGAAGGTGCTGAACCAGTGGACCTTCCAGAGCCGGATGTACAACGCCGCCCGGTATGTGTGCACCCAGCCCGATATGCAGGTGGTGCAGCTGGTGTCCTTCGGCTGCGGCACCGACGCCATCACCACCGACGAGATGCGCTCTATCCTGGAGGACGGCGGCAAGCTGTATACCCAGCTGAAGATCGACGACATCAGCAACCTGGGGGCGGTGAAGATCCGCATCCGCTCGCTGATGGCCGCCATTGAAGAGCACAGCCGGCGCGGACAGTAAGCCCCCCTTTTTCGATCCCCCTGTTCCCGAAAGGAGTTTTCCATGGCTAAATTGGTCTATGACGACAACGGACGTCTCCTGTTCACCAAGGAGATGAAAGAGGAATACACCATCCTCATGCCCCAGATGCTGCCCGTCCACTTCGGGATGTTCCAGCGTCTGCTCCAGCTGGAGGGCTACCACGTGGATATGCTCACCAGCCACCACCGGGGCATCGTGGACGAGGGGCTGAAATACGTCCACAACGACACCTGCTACCCCGCCCTGCTGGTCATCGGGCAGCTGATCGACGCCATCAAGCACGGCGGCTACGACCCCCACAAGGTGGCCCTGTTCATCACCCAGACCGGCGGCGGCTGCCGGGCCTCCAATTACATCCACCTGCTGCGCAAGGCCCTGGCCAAGGCCAACCTGGCCTTTGTGCCGGTGATCTCCGTCAACCTGTCCGGCCTGGAGAAGAACCCTGGCTTCTCCCTCACCCTGCCCCTGATCCGCAAGATGGTGTACGCCATGATGTACGGCGACCTGATCGTCAACTTGGCCAACCAGGTGCGGCCCTACGAGCTCCAGCCCGGCGCGGCCGACGCCATGACTGAGGCCTGGCAGACCAAGCTGATCCAGGGCTTCCAGCAGGGCAAGGGCATGAGCCGCCGGCAGATGTCCCGCATCTTCGACCAGATCTGCGCCGACTTCGCCGCCATCCCCGTCTCCCACGAGGAGAAGGTGCGCGTGGGCGTGGTGGGCGAGATCTATGTGAAGTTCTCCCCCCTGGGCAACAACGACCTGGAGCAGTTC
>CAVJLQ010000034.1:0-16217 GCA_963650435.1 Alloprevotella sp.
ACCGCCATCTTCTTCGGCCTGTCCGGCACCGGCAAGACCACCCTGTCCACCGATCCCAAGCGTCTGCTCATCGGCGACGACGAGCACGGCTGGGACGACGACGGCGTGTTCAACTTCGAGGGCGGCTGCTACGCCAAGGTCATCAACCTGGACAAGGACTCCGAGCCCGACATCTACAACGCCATCCGCCGCGACGCCCTGCTGGAGAACGTCACCGTGGACGAGAACGGCAAGATCGACTTCAACGACAAGTCCGTCACCGAGAATACCCGCGTCAGCTATCCCATCGACCACATCCAGAACATCGTGCGTCCCGTCTCCGCCGCTCCCGCCGCGAAGAACGTGATCTTCCTGTCCGCCGACGCCTTCGGCGTGCTGCCTCCCGTGTCCATCCTGACCCCGGAGCAGACCCAGTACTACTTCCTGTCCGGCTTCACCGCCAAGCTGGCCGGTACCGAGCGCGGCATCACCGAGCCCACTCCCACCTTCTCCGCCTGCTTCGGCCAGGCCTTCCTGGAGCTGCACCCCACCAAGTACGCCGAGGAGTTGGTCAAGCGCATGGAGATGAGCGGCGCCAAGGCCTACCTGGTGAACACCGGCTGGAACGGCACCGGCAAGCGCATCACCATCAAGGACACCCGGGGCATCATCGACGCCATCCTGAACGGCGACATCAAGACCGCCCCCACCAAGACCATCCCCTACTTCAGCTTTGAAGTGCCCACCGCCCTGCCCGGCGTCGACCCCGGCATCCTGGATCCCCGGGACACCTACGCCGACCCCAAGGAGTGGGATACCAAGGCCAAGGATCTGGCCGCCCGCTTTGTCAAGAACTTCGCCAAGTACACCACCAACGACGCCGGCAAGGCGCTGGTGGCCGCTGGCCCCAAGGCGGACTGATCCCTCTGCGCGATCTTACGGGGCGCCCTGTCCGGGCGCCCCATTTTTAACGAGGTGCCTGTATGAAGGAAGAAACGCACATGTCAGACGCCCTGCCTCTGGGCCTGCTTCTGGCTTTGACCGGCGGCATCCTGGATGCCTATACCTATCTCAACCGGGGCCAGGTATTCGCCACGGCGGAGACCGGGAATCTGGTGCTGTTGGGGATCAACTGCGCCATGGGCCAATGGCGCAGGGCCGCCTACTATCTGCTGCCCATCTCCTCTTACGCCGCCGGCCTGTTGGCCACACTGGCCCTGCACCGGCGGTCAGACCGGCTGTTCTTCCACTGGCGGCAGTTCGTGGTGCTGGCGGAGTGTCTGGCCGTGGCGGCCGCCGCCCTTATCCCCCAGGGCGGACTTGACCCCCTGGTGAACTGCATGATCGCCTTCATCAGCGCCATGCAGGTGCAGACCTTCCGGAAGTTCCGGGGCTGCGCCTGCGCCACCACCATGTGCACCGGCAACCTGCGCAGCGGAGTGGAGGCGCTCTACTTCCACCTGGCCGACAACGAGCCCGGCGCGCTGGACCGGGCCAGGTTATACTTCGGCCTGATCCTGTTCTTTATCGCGGGGGCCATCGTCAGCGGTCTTCTCTCCCCCCTTCTGGCGGGAAGGACCGTCCTGGTCGCCCTGCTCCCGCTGTCGGCCGCCTTTCTGCTGATGTTCCGCTGAACCGACCTCAAATAAAAAACACTGGGGCATCCTTTGGGATGCCCCAGTGTTTTTTGTGTCGTCATTTCTCCCAGCCGCGGCAACGGTCTACGGCCCGGTGCCAGCGCTCCATCAGAAGCTGGCGCTGGTCCTGGCCCATCCGCGGCTCATACCGCCGCTCCAGCTGCCAGAAGCCCTCAAAATCTTTGAGGGACGCGTAGTCACCAACACCCACCGCGGCCATATAGGCCGCCCCCTGGGCCGTGGTGTCCCGCACCTTGGGCACATCCACCGGCAGCCCCAGCAGATCAGCCTGGAACTGCATCAGAAAGCGGTTCACGGCAGAGCCGCCGTCGCACCGCATGGCCGTGATGGCTACGCCGCTGTCCCGCTCCATGGCATCCAGCACATCCTTCACCTGATAGGCCGTGGCCTCCAGCGCCGCCCGCGCCACATGGGCGTCTGTGGTCCCCCCGGTGATGCCGATCATCATCCCCCGGGCATAGGAGTCCCAGTGGGGCGCCGCCAGCCCCGTGAAGGCGGGCACAAAATATACCCCGCCGTTGTCTGCCACGCTCAGGGCCAGCTCCTCCGTCTGGGCCGCGCTGCGGATCACCTTCAGCCCGTCCCGCAGCCACTGGATGGCCGCGCCGGCGATGTAGATGCCCCCGTCCAGGGCGCAGGTGCGCCGTCCCTTCAGCTGCCACCCCACCGTGGTCACCAGTCCGGACCGGGAATAGACGGGCTCATCCCCCGTGTTCATCAGCATGAAGCAGCCTGTGCCGTAGGTGGTCTTGACCGAGCCGGGCTCCAGACAGATCTGCCCCACCATGGCCGCCTGCTGGTCGGCCATGGCGGCACACACCGGGCAGCTCAGCCCGGCGAAGCCCTCCGGCCGGATCGTGCTCCAGCGGCCCGCGCTGTCCCCGATCTCGGGCAGCAGCCCCTCCGGGATGTCCAGCAGCTCCAAAAGGTCCCGGTCCCATGCCCCCGTGCGGATGTTGTAGAGCATGGTGCGGGAGGCGGTGGAGGCGTCTGTGCGGTGCTCCGCTCCGCCGGTCATGTTCCACATGAGCCAGGCATCCATATTCCCCGCCAGCAGCTGGCCGCTCTTTGCCCGGCTGCGGTCCGGATCCACCTGGTCCAGGATCCACTTCAGCTTGGTGGCGCTGAAATAGGCGTCCGGAGTCAGGCCGGTCCTCTCCCGGAACAGCGCCCCGTGCCTCTCCTCCAGCTCCTCCGCCATGGCGGCGGTACGCCGGTCCTGCCATACGATGGCCGGATAGACCGGGCGGCCGCTGCTCCGCTCCCAGACCACAACGGACTCCCCCTCGTGGTCCAGGCCCAGGGCGCGCACCTGGCCGGGCTGCGCCCCCGCCGCCAGCGCGGCCTTTACGGCATATTGCGCGCTGGCCAGGATCTCCTCTGCGTCATGCTCCACCCAGCCCGGCTGGGGATAGTGCTGGCCGATCTCGCGGTAGCCCCGGCCCACTGCCTGCCACTGCTCATCAAAGGCCAGCGCCGTGACCCCCGTCGTGCCCTGATCCAGTCCGATGTATATTCTGCCGCTCATCCGGTCCCCCCCTTTGATGCCTTATTTTACCATACCTGCCCCGCGGCGTCGACCCCGATTTTTCCATCCGCTGCGCCGCCAGCCGCCAAGGACAGTAAACAGTATGGCCTGCCCTCTCCGCCCAGGGGCGGAGAGGGCAGGCCGCCTTTCTCTCTTTTCTCCCATTTCTGGGCAAAACGCTTCTTATTGCTTTGGCTTACCGTGAGGGTAACCGCACAATGCTGCCAGAACTACATTCTCTGCCCCGTCGTTCTTCAGCCCGTGGTATTCGTTTTCCTTGCAGAACATGCAGTCACCGGCCGCTACCCGCACCGGGATGCCGTTGTCGGAATACATCCCGCTCCCGGCGATGACGTAAAACACCTCAAATTCACCCACATGCTGGTGATAGGGTATCTCCGCCCCGGGAAGCACTGTTACAATGGTAAAGCACCGGCCGCATTGCTCCAGCAGGTCCTCTTCCACCAGCCACTGGATCGTTCCGCCGGGCTGTCCGTTGTCCATCGGGACCCGCGGGGTCGTCTTATGAGTACCGCTCTTGAAGATCATTTTTTCAGATCCTTTCTCCGATCACATCCTGGCTCCCCGAAGGACGGCCTCCAGAGGGGCAGGATGCTTTACTTTGTGCTCAGCGCTTCAGCTCCACGATCTCCATACGTTCCGGATCGATCACACAGCCGTACTCCTCCTCTGCCTCCTGCAGCGAGACGTACTCGTTGCGCACATCCCACAGCACCTTCTGGGGGTCGCGCTCCTTGGGGTCGCCCCATCCGCCGCCGCCGCTGGTCCGCATGACCATGGTGGTGTTGGCCGGCACAGGCTTGCCGGAGGTGCGGCGCTCCTCAGTCCCATCCGCATACCGCAGGGCCACATAGTCGTGTCCGCCGGGCTTCCCGCCGAACAGGCCATACGGGGGCGTATAGGGCCGGCCCGCCATAACGGAGAAGGAAGCGGGAGGGATCGTAGTCAGTTCACGGGACAGGGCCAGACCGCCGCGGAACTTGCCGGCGCCGCCGGAGCCATTGACCAGGCCGTAGCACTCTACGATCAGCGGATTCTCCAGCTCAATGACCTCAGTAGGCGCATTGGCGGTGTTGGTCATATGGGACTGGTGGGCATTGGCGCCGTCCTGATCGTGCTTGGCTCCCTTGCCGATGGCATAGGTCTCCAGATAAGAGAAGTAGCGGTTCTGTCCGGGGAATTTGCCGATAAAGCCCGCGCTGGTCCAATGGCCGTCCGCGGCGCATACCCGCTCGGGAATGATCTGGGACAGGGCGCCTAAGATCACGTCGCAGATACGCTCCGTAGGCATACAGGTGCACCCGGCCACGGCGCTGGGCATCTGGGCATTGATGATGCTGGGATAGTCGGGCATCTTCACATGAATGGCCCGGTAAGCGCCGGTATTGGTAAACACGTCGCTGCCGATGGCGGCCTTGATGGAGTAGTACGTAGCGGAATAGGTCATGGCCGGGGTACAGTTGTGGCCGCCCTCCGCGGGCTCCCCGGAGCCGTCGAAATCCACATAGACGTCCTCATCCTCTATGGTCACTCTGGCCTTGAACTTGATCTTGGTGTCCTTGATACCGTCGTTCTCCAGATAATCCTCATACTCGGCCACCCCGTTGGGTACGGCACGGATGGCCGCGCGCATACTGGCCTCGGAATACTCCAGCAGAGCGTCGAAGTAGTCCTTCAGCTTGTCCTTGCCATATTTTTCGGCCAGGGCTTTGATCCGGGCCTCGCCCCGGTTGTTGGCGGCGATCTGCGCCATCATGTCACCGGTCACCTCATAGGGGGTGCGGGTGTTTGTCTGGATGATGCGCAGAATATCCTTCTGCAGCTCGCCTTTGCGCACGATCTTCACGCCGGGGATGATCATGCCCTCCTCATAGATGGTCTTGCTGACGTAGCTGATGGGGTTGCCGCCCATATCGATATTATGGGCCAGGTCGCCGGTGAAAGCCACCAGCTCTCCGTCTACAAACACGGGCTTAAAGAACATCACGTCGAACAGGTGGGAGCCCATCATATAGGGGTTGTTGTGCATCAGGATGTCGCCCTCGTCCAGAGTCTCTGCGGGATAGACCTTCAGCAGCTCCTTCATAGTCAGCGACATGATGCCCAGGTGAACGGGGATAAAGGTGCCCTGGGCCAGCATATCTCCCCTGGCGTTGTAGATAGCGCAGGAGCAGTCCTTTCGCACCTTGATATTGGAGGAAAACGCCGCGCGGGTCAGGTAAGTGCCCATCTCCTCAGTCGCCCACTGGAGATTATTGGCAATGACTGCCAGGGTAATGGAATCAATGTCCTTCATAGTTGTCCCTCCGATCACACGGCCTCAATGATGATATTGAGGTATTCGTCAATGCGCGCCACATGCTTGGGCGGCACCACAGTAGAGGCCGCATACTCCTCGATGATAGCCGGGCCCATGATCTCACAGCCGGCGGGCATCTTGTCCCGGTCGTAAATATGGGAATCCATATACTGTCCATTGAAATACAAGGGGCGGGAGTCCTTTACCGCCTCTGCCGGCACCTGCTTGTCCCCCAGCTCGTGGCGGGCAAACTCCAGCATGGGCAAATCTGCCAGAACAGTCAGGCGCATGTTCACGAACACGATCCGGTCGTCCAGATCATAGCCGTAGGTGCGCTTGTGGGTGGCGGTAAAGCGGTCTTCATAGGTCCGGATCTGCTCAGCGCCGTCAATGGCGTCGTCCACAGGGACACGCAGGTCATAGAACTGTCCGGTATAGCGCATATCGGCATTGGCCTGGAACACCAGCTGGTCCTCCGTGAAGTTCTCAGCCTTCATATCGGCCAGCGCGCTGGCGCGCATCTCGTTGTACAGCGCGTTATACTCCTCAGCAGAGATCTCATCGGTGTGCCGGACGATGGTGCGCACATAATCATAGCGCACCTTGGCCATCTGGCAGCCCACAGCAGAGAACATGCCCGGGTTTCTGGGCACGACCACCCGCTTGAAGCGCAGCTCGTCGGCCAGGGCCGCCGCATGGAGGGAACCGCCGCCGCCAAAGGCAAACAGGGAAAACTCACGCAGATCGTAGCCCTTCTCGGTGGAGATCACGTTGATGCCGCCGCACATATTGGCGTTGACCAAATTGCGGATGCCGTCGGCCGACTGGACCTCGTCCATACCGGTAGCTCCGCAGATATAGTCCCGCATGGCCTTCTTGGACCGCTCCACGTCCAGCTTGTACTCACCGCCCAGGAAATTGTTGGGGTTGATGTAGCCCAGGATCAGGTTGGAATCGGACACGGTAGGCTTGTCCCCGTTGCCATAACAGGCGGGGCCGGGCATAGCGCCGGCACTCTGGGGGCCTACGCGGATGCCGCCGCCCCGGTCCACCCAGGCGATGGAACCGCCGCCGGCACCGATGGTGTGCATCTCAATGGTGGGCACCTTTACGGGGAAACCACCCAGGTTGGCACCGGAGGTCAGCGTGGCCTCGTGGTCCACGATCAGCGCCAGGTCGGAGCTGGTGCCGCCGATGTCGATGGTGACCACCTTCTCCTCGCCGATCATGCGGGACATATACATGCTGGACAGTACGCCGCCGGCGGGGCCGGAGAACACCGTATGCACGCTGCGCTCACCGGCCGCGGCCGCCCCCATCACGCCGCCGTTGGACTGCATGATATGGATGTTGGGCACGATGCCAAGGCCCTTGCGCTTCTCGTCCAGATGGCTGATATAATCCTTCATCTTGGGCATGAGATAGGCGTTGACCGTAGTGGTGCAGAAGCGGTCATACTCCCCGATCTCGGGCAGGACCTCATAGGACGCACACAGGTGGACATGGGGCAGCTCCCGGCGGATGATGGCCTCCATCTTCTTCTCGTGGGAGGGGTCCTTATAGGAGTTGACAAAGGCGATGGCCACGGACTCGATCTGTTCCTTCTTCAGCGCGGCAATGATGGGCTTTACGTCCTCCTCGCTGAAGTCCACGTCCTTGCGGAATTGCTCGCCGCAGACGTAGATACGCTCGGGCACCTCAAACACCAGGTATCTGGGGATGGGAGACTCCGGACGGTGCGCCCAGAGGTTATACAGCTCCGGCCGCTTTTGGTCGGCGATCTCCAGCACATCACGGAACCCCTTTGTGGTGATCAGGGCAGTTTTTGCTCCCTTCCGCTCCAGCAGGGCGTTGGTGGCCACGGTGGTGCCGTGGATAAAATAGTCGATGTCAGAGGGCTGAATGCCTACCTGTTTGCAGATCTTGATAATACCGGCCTCGATGCCCACAGAGGAATCACTGGGAGTGGAATGTACCTTCGTGGTATGAATGGCCTGCGTTTCGCTGTCGAACAGAACGATGTCAGTAAAGGTCCCGCCAACGTCGACGCTCAGTCTGTAACGCATACTTGATTCACCTCATAACCAAATTTTTCACGTTTTAACGGCTCCGCTCTCCTGTCCCGGAAACAGAAACGCCGAGTCTTTTATTGCAGGGTATCCGTCCGCAGGTCAGGCAAACAGGATACCGGGCAGCCAAGTAGTAAAGAAGGGGACGTATGTGATCAGCAGCAGGCCCACCAGCAGCGGCGCCATAAAGATCAGACAATATTTGATCAGATCCTCCATTTTCACCCCGGCCACCGTGGCAGTGATGAACAGGCCGGTGCCGAAGGGGGGCGTAATGGTGCCGATCATGATATTGATGGTGACCATAACGCCGAACTGCAGCAGAGATACATTCAGCGCACTCATAATGGGCATCAGCAGGGGCACCATGATCAGCTGGATGGTGGTCCCGTCCATAAACATGCCCAGGATCAGCAGGATCACATTGATGAACAGCAGGATCACATACTTATTATCCGTGACAGACAGCATGGCGTTGGACAGCTGACGGGGCACATTCTCGGCGGTGAGCAGCCAGCCCACAGCGGAGCCCAGACCCATCAGGAACATGATCAGCGCGCAGGTGATGACCGTCTGTTGACACGCCTCAAGGAAACTCTTGATGGTGATCTCCTTATAAATGATGCCCACGATGATGGAATAGACCAGGCCCACGATACCCGCTTCGGTAGGGGTAACAAAGCCGACGGTCATGGTGACCACCAGCACCACGGGGCACATCAGGGCAAAAAAGCCGTCCTTGAAGGTCTGCCACAGGCGATGCCAGCTGAAGGGCACCGGCGCGGGCATTTTCACCTTCCCCGAGGTATAGAACAGGTAGTTGGCGATCATCAGCGTGGCAGCGATCAGCACACCGGGGATGATGCCGGCCATAAACAGCTCCGCCACAGAGGCGTTGGTCAGGGTGGCGAAGATCAGGAAGGTGACACTGGGGGGAATGATGGGCCCCAGCACCGCAGAAGCCGCGGTGATGCCGGCGGAGAACGCCCGGTCATAGCCGGACTTGGTCATGGCGTCGATCTCGATCAGGCCAAGACCTGCGGCGTCGGCAGAAGCTGTGCCGGAGATACCCGCAAAGATCACCGAGGCCAGCACGTTCACTTGGGCCAGTCCGCCCTTGATGTGCCCCACCAGGGCATCCGCAAAGTCAAAGATGCGCCTGGTGATCCCGCCGCTGTTCATCACATAGCCCAGCAGTACAAAATAGGGGATGGCCACCAGCGTGTAATTGGACGCACCATTGGTCACCAGGTTCGGCAGGGTGGACAGGTGGTAGCCGCTCCCCAGCAGGCCCACCATGGTAGCGCCGCCCAGCGCCATAGAAATGGGGGTGCCCAGTACGATCAGCAGTGCCAGCACCAGAAGAATGACCAGACCGATCATGCCTGTGCCTCCTTTCCGTTCTCGTCTCCGCTGCCGCGGAACAGCTCAATAATGTCGCGTGCGCACACCAGCAGCACCGTCACTGAACAGATGATCGCGGCGGTGGTGTGGGTCCAAAGAGGGATACTGAGCACGATGGTGCCCAGGTGCATCTTCAGCTGCTTTTTTGCCAACAGGACACCGTAATAGATAAACGCCGAATTGTAGGCGATGATCACAAATTCAACCAGAAGGCCGATGACCTTCCGCAGCCCCCTGGGGAGCTTATCCACAAACATGGTGATGTAAATGTCCGCCTTGTCATGGGTGATCTTTCCAAAACCCATGAACACGAACCAGATGAACAGGGTGGTCGTCAACTCCTGGATCCACACCCAGGAAATATCCCACAGGTTGCGCTGGATGATCTCTATCAGATTTGTTCCCACCATGGTCACCAGAGCGACCACGGCGATAGATCCCTCAATGTCGGAGATCCACTTCAACAGCGTCTTATAAGCCCGCATAAAGTCCCTCGCTTTCGCTTTCTTTCCTTGCAATGGGGATAGGGGGAGGTCATTTTGCTTTCAGCCAGCGCACCCGCGCTGGCTGAAAGCTTTGATGTCTTGTTGGCGCTTCACTATGGGCTCAGCGATAGCCCAGCTTCGCGCACAGGCCAGCGGGCAGCTTGCCAGCGTCCTCCAGCTCGATGAAATAGGGCTGCAGGGCGGCGTTGGCGCCGGCGGTATCGAACTCATAAATGGTCACGCCCTGACCCTTCAGCTTCTCCACAGCCTCGTCCCAGGCCGTGTCCAGACTGTCGTTGCTGAAGGTAGCGGCGTCGTTGGCGGCATCGTGCATATACTGCTTCTGCTCGTCGGACAGGCGCTCATACACGTCCTTGTTGATCAGCATAAACAGCTCCTGGGGGAACTCGTTGATAACAGAGACGTTCTTGCACACCTCGCCGAAGCCGGCGTCGGCAAAATTGATCATGGTGGTGGTCACCGCGTCAATGGTGCCCTGCTGCAGGGCCAGATAGCACTCGCTCCAGGCCACGACCAGGGGATTGGCGCCCAGGCGGGCATAGCCGTCCATATACTTGGGGGCATCCCAGCAGCGGAAGGTCACGCCCTTCAGGTCGTTCACGGTCTGCAGCGGCTTGCTGACGCAGCCGGCCACGCGGTCGGGCCCGCGCTTCCAGTCGCGGTTGGTGTTCAGAAGGACCAGTCCGTTGTCCTCCAGCACCTGCTCCTGCTGACGGCCAAAATCGCCGGATACGAACTCCCAATAATCGTCATAGGAGGGGAACAGGTAGGGGATCTGGGTCAGCTCAAAGTCAGTGGTGAAAATGGAGAAGGCGTCGCCAGACTCGACGAACAGCTCCTGCGTGCCCATAATGGTGTTGTTGATCTGGGTGGTCTGATTGCCCAGCTGCTCAGAGGGGTAGACCTCCACATAGATCGTTCCCTTGGAGTATTCGTAGACCAGGTCGGCAAACTTTTGGAACGCCTTGCCCTCGGCGCCGTCGGCCACCATCTTGGTGCCCAGCTTCATGGTGATGTCGGCATTGGCAGCCTTTTCATCGGGGGTCATGGTGCTGGGGTCCTTCTGCTCTCCCTGAGAGGTACTGCTTCCGGAGGTGGACGGCTTGGGGTCTTCCTTCTTGCCGCAGGCGGCCAGGGAGAACACCATGCTCAGGACGCACACTGTACTCAGCAATCTTGTCAATGTCTTCTTCATCCTTTTTACCTCTTTTCTGAAATTTGATCTGTGCTATCAAAACTTCCCATGAAGTTGAGCCCATTGGTCAAAGCTTTTATTTGCCAGTTTTTACATTTTGACCTAATTCACTGAATCATGTCATTTTTTAATCAATATACTACGCCTCCCCCGATTCGTCAAGTATTTTTTATTATTTGGTCAAACAAAGCAAAATAAAGATAAGATCTTTGGTCATATTGTCCTTTTTCTGTCTTTGATACCGTTCATGTTTTTTCCAGTTAAGGTCTGGACAAAATCATGATCCAGCGCTATATTAAGAATGGAGTATTAGGGTGTTGTATCATATTTTTCCCTATGCTTACAGTTAAACCGTATGTTAGGAGCTGATCTGCATCACGACCCGTGATATTCAGGCAAAGCGCACCAGGAAACGCATTTTTGCCTCCGCTATCGCCCTGTTCAGCAGCAAAGGCTTTTCGTCGACTTCTATTTCTGATATTGCAGAAAGTGCCGGCGTCTCTGTTGGCAGCTTTTATGAGCACTTCGACAGCAAAGAGGCCCTGCTGACCGAATATATGCTTTCTCTGGGCGCCGACTACCACACCCTGTATCTGCGCATGAAGAAAGGACTGGACGGAAAATTCGCCGACCACATGGAGCAGCTTCAGCAGTTCCTGCGCTCCTGTCTGCTGATCCTGACCCATGATTCTGCCTATAAGGATCTGCTCCGCATCAACTTTGCCTACATGATCCGCTCCTCTTCCCTGTTGGCCGACCACGACCGGCCCTTCTTTCATATTCTGGAGGAACTGATCCGCTTATCCAAAGAGGAGGGGAGCATCCGCACAGATCTCAGCTCTGACTTTATCCTGCACGAGCTGCTGTTCCTCTACCGATCCATCGCCATCGAGTGGTGTTCAGGGCCCGAGGGCATCCCCATTGAAGCGCGCTTTCCTGAGCTGGACGAACTGATCCGTTTTCTCCGCACAGAGGAGGTGGTCCCTGTTGGCCAAGGCTAAAAAATCTTCCGAGACCCGCCAGCGCATCATCGACGCCGCTATGAAGCTGTTCCGCGAGCGGGGCTATTCCAACGTAAAGGTCATCGACATCGTAAAAGCAAGCGGCATCGCCCACGGCAGCTTTTATACCTACTTCAAAAACAAGGACGCGCTTTTGGGGGCATACATCGGTGCGATCGAAGAGCTCTATTACAGCCGTCATGAACAGCTCCTGCACGATCCCTCCTATGCAGACCGCGACCCTATGGAAAAGATCTACGACTTCCTCAGCGGCTCTAACCGTATGCTGGCCAATCTGGGCAAGGATTTCGTCCGCGCCTATAACGCCTACTTTATCCTGGAGACCGACCTGCTGGGTGACCACGAACGGAACTATTTCTCCGTGCTGAATTCCCTTCTGGAGCAGGCCCGTCAGCGGGGACATATCGATCCCGCTATGCCTAACGCGCATATCCTAAGCGCCGCAGTGGCCCTGACCCGCGGCACCACTGTAGAGTGGGCCGTGGATGAGACCTGCGGCGACATCAGCGAAAAGGACCGTTTTCTCCGGGAATTCTGTCTTTATATCTCCCGCCCTTCCCGGGAGCACGGCTGAACTGCGGCTGTCAAAAGGCCCCTGGGCGGAGGAGCTCTCCGCCCAGGGGCCTTTCCGCCTTTCTTGACTTTTGACCGCAAATAGGTTAAACTTTCGATAAGAAATACGGTCGATCCTATGGCCGGCAAAGAGGGGGGACAATGCTTATGAAGCTGCTGCAATCTCAGGTACAGCGTCTCAGCCTGCATCAGCTTCAGAGCATTGAGATGCTCCAGCTGAGCACGCAGGAGCTGGACGCCTATATCCGCGAGCTGTCTCTGAGCAACCCTCTGGTGGAGCCGGATGAGGTCACCCCCTCCTCCCCCGAAGGCCGCCAGGAGGACGACCTGCTGCGCAAGCTGAAATGGCTGGAGGACAACGACTACCAAAACCGCTTCTATCAGCGGGTGGACGACGACGAGCTGGACCCCCTGGCTCTGCTGCCCAGCGACGGCGGACTGGAGGAGACGCTGTTCCGCTTTCTCTCCCGGCAGGTCCATCAGCTGGGGCTGAGCGAGAGCATGGCGCAGATCGTGCGCTACCTGGCCGCCTGTCTGGACGACAACGGCTATTTCCGCATCCCCCTGGAGGAGCTGTCCCAAAACTCCTCGATCCCCGTTTCCAAGCTGGAGGAGGGCCTTACCATCCTCCGCCGGCTGGAGCCGGCCGGCGTGGGCGCGGCCGACCTGTCCCAGTGTCTTGAGCTCCAGCTGCGCCGCATCCATGAGACCGGCCCCGCCCTGTCTATCGTGCGCTGCTATCTGCCCCTGCTGGCCAAGCGGCACTACCGGGACATCGCTGCCCGGCTGGGCATCACCCAGGAGGAGGTGCTTCAGGCGGAGCGCCTGATCCGCGAGCTGGAGCCCCGCCCCGGTGCCGTATTCCAGCAGCCCGAGCAGATCCCCTATATCCTGCCCGATGTATTTGTAGAGGAGGACGAGACGGGCCGCCTGATCGCCCGCACCCGCCGCCGGGAGCGGCCGCCCTTCCGCATCAACAGCTATTACCGCCAGCTGCTGAGTGAGAGCCAGGACAAAGAGGTCAAGGAGTATCTGACCGGCAAGCTGAGGCAGGCGGAGGGGGTCCTCTCCGCCATCGGGCAGCGGGAGAGCACCCTGCAGCGCTGCGCCCAGGTCATCGTAGACCGCCAGGCCGCCTTTTTCCGGCAGGGGCCCCAGGCTCTGCTGCCCCTGCGCATGTCTGATGTGGCCGAGGAGCTGGAGCTGCACGAGTCCACCATCAGCCGCACTGTGCGCGAGAAATATCTCCAGTGCTCCAAGGGCGTGTTCCCCATGAGCTATTTCTTCTCCCGGGCGGCCACCGCGGGGGGCGAGGCCCCTTCCTTCGGCGGCACCGCTGCCCGCGCCCTGCTGCGCAGACTGATCGACGGCGAGGATAAGAGCAAGCCCCTGTCCGACCAGAAGCTGTGTGAGCTGATGGCCCAGGAGGACTGTCCCATTTCCCGCCGCACCGTGGCAAAATACCGCGAGGAGCTGAACATCCCCAGCGCCTTTGCCAGGAGAGCCCGCTGAACCAGCGAGAGAGGAGCCTTCCATGAAGCGAGAAGATAAACGCAGGCAGTACGAGGTGGGCTATTATAAGACCCACGCCTGTACGGAGAGCTTTACCTGCAAGGTCTGCGGCCGTCCGGTCACCCCCGGCGGCGCGGGCACCGAACACCGCAACCACTGCCCCAACTGCCTGTCCAGCCTCCATGTGGACGACGAACCGGGGGACCGCTCCGCCGACTGCGGCGGCGTGATGGAGCCCATCGCCGTCTGGGTGCGCCGCGGGGGCGAGTGGGCCATCATCCACCGCTGCAAGCGCTGCGGAGAGCTGTCCTCCAACCGGGTAGCCGCGGATGACAACCCCATCAAGCTGATGAGCATCGCCATGCGCCCCATCGCCCAGCCCCCCTTCCCTCTGGAGCGGATCCAGGAGATGGCGGATATGATGGGCGGCGAGGGCAAGCTGCCCTGAGCTATGGATGCCACGCTGGAGCGGGCCGTCTTCTCCCCCGCTGTCCCGGAGGAGGCGGATGCCGTATGCGCTCTGATCGCAGAGCGCATCGCCTGGATGGACCGGATGGGGCTGCACGGCTGGAACGAGCAGGGGTATCTGCAGATCTATGACCGGACCTACTTTGCCCGTCATGCCGCGGCGGGGCGCCTGTATGTACTGCGTCTCCCCTCCGGAGCGCTAGTCGGGAGCGTAGTCCTGCTGGAACAGGACGAGCGGTGGGCAGGCTTTTCCTCCGCTCCCGCATTTTACCTGCATAACCTGACCGCACACCCGGACCTTCCCGGAGCAGGGCGACTGACCCTCCGCCGCGCGGAACGGCTGGCCCGCCAAAGGGGCAAGGTCTGCCTGCGGCTGGACAGCCAAGCGGACAATATCCCCCTGACCCGCCTGTATGAAAGCGAAGGGTACCGGCCCGTAGGCACCTGTCAGGCGGGGGCATACCGCGGCATCCTAAGAGAAAAGCCTTTGACAGAATAAAAGAAGTCCGTCTCCGTAGAGACGGACTTCTTTTATTTCAGCACAGTCCCAGGTGGTGGCGGATCAGGCCCACCGCATACAGGGACCCCCAGGAGCAGATCACATCATCGGGGGCGGCCATGGACAGCACCTTGTCGACTCCCTCCTCCACACTGCCGCAGGAGACGGCCTCAAAGCCCTGTTCCCGCAGCCAGGCGGCCAGCTCCTCCCCGGCCAGGGCACGGGGGCTGTCCGGCGTAATGGTAACAAATGCCTTCGCCAGGGGCATGGCCCGGCGCATCATCCCCTGCCAATCCTTATCCGCCAGAACGCCGGTGAGGAAGATCAGCTTCTCATGGGGGAACAGCTCCTCCAGCGCCTCCATCAGGGCATCCACACACTGGGGGTTATGGCCGCCGTCAATGATGAAGTCGGGATCCCGGCGAGCCAGCTCCAGCCGGCCCGGCCACTTGCTGTCTGCCAATCCACGCTGGATCGCCTCATCGGAGATCTGCCAACCCTTCTCCCGCAGGCTCCAAATAATGTCCAGAGCGGTGATCGCGTTATACCGCTGGTATTCTCCCAGCAGAGAAATACGGAACGTACCGGCATCCCGATAGGAGAACACCTGCCCGTCCAGTCCAACAGACTGCACCTTCAGGGTATCCGGGGCCGTCACGGTGAGGGGGATCGCCAGTTCCCGGCAAACGCCCTCCACCACTTCTTCAGCTTCCCGGCTCTGGTGATACAGCACACAGCGGCAGCCGGGCTTCAGGATGCCGGACTTCTCCTTCGCGATCAACGCCACCGTATTGCCCAGCTCCTGGGTGTGCTCCAATCCGATGTTGGTCAGCACCGCCACTTCTGGCGCGGGGATCACGTTGGTGGAGTCCATGCGGCCGCCCAGCCCCACCTCCAGCACTACGATGTCACACTTCTGCTCGGCAAAAAAGGCCATGCCCACAGCGGTCATCAGCTCAAACTCAGTGGGAAAGTCCTCCATTCCGTCCGCCAGATCCAAGACCTGCTCGGTCAGACGGCCCAGGGTCTCATCCGCGATCGGTTCGCCATTCACCTGCATCCGCTCGTGAAAGCGGTAGAGATGGGGCGAGGTAAACAGCCCTGTGCGGTACCCGGCCGCCGCAAGCACGGACGCCGTCATGGCCGCGGTGGAGCCCTTTCCATTGGTCCCTGTGATATGCACGAACTTCAAGGTGCGCTCCGGGTTGCCCATGCGGGCCAGCAGCGCCTGGGTGCGCTCCAGGCCGGGCTTCCGCCCCACCCAGGAGCGCTCATGGATCAAATCTATCGCCTGTTGTCCAGTCATAATTTCTCCTCCCTGCCAAAGGCAGCTGATCAAAGAATGATCTCCTACACATAGTAAAACATAACCGTATCGATGTCAAATATCCAAGGGCTATCGGCCGTATAAAAAACGTCTATTTCCTCAGATCTCCATGCGCATATGCTCCTCGGATACATAAAAAAACAGGACAGCCTTTAAC
>CAVJLQ010000035.1:0-7324 GCA_963650435.1 Alloprevotella sp.
GCTGCTGGAGCTGCCGCTTCCTACCGTCCTGTCGAAATATCACAGAGCATTGAAAAAGATGCGCAGCTTTCTGGAAGGAGATGACGCCCGATGACCAACGAGCAAATGGAGCGCCATCTGGCCTCGGCGGTCGAAAAGACCGCGCCGGATGATGTGAACGGCGTTCTCTCCCGCTGTGAAGAGCGGAAAGGAACGGTAATTCCCATGACGACAAAGAAAACGACGAAGAGAAAATGGACATCGCTCATTGCCGCCTGCCTTGCGTTGATGCTGCTTGGCGGCGGGCTGTTCTACCAGCAGGCGAACGCGGTGGCCTCCGTGGTGTCGCTGGATGTGAACCCGAGCATTGAGCTGAAGGTGAACCGAAGCGAAAGGGTGCTTGTCTGCACGCCGCTCAACGAGGACGCGAAGGCCATCCTTGCGGATATGGGCAGCGGCGCGGACCTCAAGGGCGCGAAGCTGGATGTGGCGGTGAACGCCATCGTGGGCAGCCTTGTGCGCAGCGGCTACCTCAGCAGCATCTCCTCCGCCATCATGATCTCGGTGGAGGACAAGGATACCGCCCGTGCGGAAAAGCTCCAGCGCGAGCTGACGAACACCGTGGACGGCGTTTTGCAGACAAGCGGATCGCGGGCGTCCGTCCTGACCCAGACGCTCACGCAGGACGCCGGACTGGAGCGGCAGGCGCGGGAAAACAGCATTTCCACCGGAAAGGCGGCGCTGGTGGACCGCGTGCTGGCACTCAACTCCGCCCTGAAGTTTGACGCGCTGGCGAAGCTCTCGGTGGAAGAGCTCAAGGACCTCGCCGAAGCGGGCGCACCCGCCATGCCCATCGGCAGGGATGCGGCGGCCTACGCCGCGGAGCAGTACGCCGGAACGACGGCGCTGGATTCCGTTACGGCGGAGGTCGATCCCGAGCTTGACGAGTTCCCCGCGCACTATGAGGTGGAGCTGCACACGGCATGGGGCGAGTTCGAGTATCTGGTGGATGCCTATACCGGCAAGGTACTCAGCGGACAGAAGGACTTGTTGACCGCCGTTTCCACATCGAATGAAACGGCGAAGCCATCCAGTCAAAAGCCAACGCCGTCCGGAGCGGCGCAGGATATCGGCTACGCCAAGGCAAAGTCCATCGCCCTGGACCACGCGGGCGTGAGCGAAAGCAAGGCGTATGACATGGACATCGAGCTGGACGACGAGGACGGAACGCTCGTCTACGAGGTCGAGTTCAAGTCCGGCAATATGGAATATGACTACGAGATCGACGCGGTCTCCGGCGCGGTCCTCAAGCATGAGGCGGAGTTGGACGACTGATACGACCGTCAAAAGTATTTCGGGAGAATACCAGATCGAAGCCGACCGACCGCCGGCCGCAAGCGACGTATCGCTTGCGGCCGGCTTTTTCATATCAAAAACAGAGGCAGACGCCCTCATCGGCCCGTGAGCCCCCCCTGCCAAAGGGTGCCTTAAAACGGATGTCCCCGATCTTACACAAATTTTACATTCCGCTGGTGACAGATCTGACATTTTCCCGCCATACTGATATTCGGGTAAAAAAGTCAAAAAATACGGCCGGCATAAAGACGGCGCGGCCACGGAAAAGAACAGGAATGTGTAAAATGGATATTTTTAACGTATTGACCATGCTGGGCGGACTGAGCCTGTTCCTCTTCGGCATGAGCCTGATGGGACAGGCCCTGGAGCGCCGGGCGGGCGGCAAGCTGCGCACCCTGCTGGACAAGATGACCAGCAACGTATTCATGGGCTTCCTCACCGGCCTGGGGGTCACCGCCATCATCCAGAGCTCCTCCGCCACCACGGTCATGGTGGTGGGCTTCGTTAACTCCGGCCTGATGACCCTGCGGCAGGCCATCAACGTGATCATGGGCGCCAACGTGGGCACCACGGTGACCGCCTGGCTGCTCAGCTTGGGGGGCATCGACGGCAGCTCCGTCTGGATCCGTCTGCTCAAGCCCTCCTCCTTCACCCCGGTGCTGGCGCTGATCGGCATCATCTTCTATATGTTCTGCAAGGACGCCAAGAAGAAGGACACCGGCACCATCCTGCTGGGCTTCGCCACCCTGATGTTCGGCATGGAGACCATGAGCGGCGCCGTGTCCGGCCTGTCCAAGGTGCCCGCCTTCACCAATTTGTTCCTGCTGTTTCAAAACCCCATCCTGGGCGTGCTGGTGGGGGCGGTGCTCACGGGCATCATCCAGTCCAGCTCCGCCTCCGTGGGTATTCTGCAGGCCCTGTCCGTCACCGGCGCGGTCAGCTACGCCGCCGCCATCCCCATCATCATGGGCCAGAACATCGGCACCACGGTGACGGCCATGCTCTCCTCCGTGGGCACCAATAAAAACGCCAAGCGGGCCGCCGTGGTCCACCTGATGTTCAACGTGATCGGCGTGGTGGTGCTGCTGACGGTGTTCTGCATCATCAAGGCCGTTTTCGCCCCCGCGATCCTCAGCGAGCCCGCCACCCGGGCGGGCATCGCCGTGGCCCACTCCGTATTCAACGTCCTGTGCACCGCCATGCTGCTGCCCGCGGGGGACCTGCTGGAGAAGCTGGCCATCCGCATGGTGCCCGACGAGAAGCAGGAGCAGCACAACAGCGAGCTGGACGAGCGTCTGCTGGCCACCCCCTCCATCGCCCTGCGCCAGAGCCGGGCCGTGGCCGGGGAGATGGCGGACTGCGCCGTGCGCGCCCTGACCTCTGCCCTGGACTCCTTTGAGCACTACACCCCGGAGCTGGCCCAGTCCATCCGCCGGGACGAGGAGCTGTGCGACCACTACGAGGACATTCTGGGCACCTACCTGGTAAAGCTCAGCGCCCGGAAAATGGGCCAGGCGGAGAGCGAGGAGGCCACCGAGCTCTTGAAGGCCATCGGCGACTTCGAGCGCATCTCTGACCACGGGGTGAACATCCTGGCCTCGGCGGAGGAGCTGCGGGACAAGGGGCTGACCTTCTCAGAGCCGGCCATGGCCGAGTTCCGCATCATCGCCGACGCCATCCGCAGGATCCTGGACCTGTCCCTGACCGCTTTCCGGAACGGGGACGTGGCCACGGCGGCGGAGGTGGAGCCTCTGGAGCAGGTGATCGACAGCCTGAAGGAGCAGATGCGCACCCGGCACATCCTGCGCATGCAGCAGGGCGGGTGCAGCATCGAGGCCGGCTTCGTCTGGGCCGACCTGCTCACCGATCTGGAGCGCACCAGCGACCACTGCTCCAACATCGCCGGGTGCATCATCGACGCGGCCCAGCACAACCTGAACCTCCACGAGAGCCTGCGGGCGGCCAAGCGGGACGACGAGGGCTTCCGCCGCCGCTTCCAGCAGTACGCCCTGGAGTACCCCCTGCCCGAGCCGAAGGAATAACAGCGATATGCCCCCGCCGTTCTTCAGACGGCGGGGGCATTTTTTCGGGGCAGCGGCAGGGCAGGGGAGAGGGCGTCACTCCCGCGGCCGCTGGGGGAAGGCGGCCCGGGCGGCGGCGATGAACTGGGACAGGATGCCCCACTGATAGGACTGGCGGCGGTAGCCGAAGCGGATGGGGTAGGCGCAGTCCTGCTGAAAGCGGAAGACCAGCAGCTGCTTCAGCTCCCGGCTGCTCAGCGTGCCATAGGCCAGGGCGTCCGGGCTGAAGCAGATCCCCACCCCCTGTACGCACAGGGCCAGCAGAGTCTCCATATTCTCCGACTGGGCGCGGATCACCGGGTGAAAGCCCGCGGCCTTCAGCTGCTGCCGGCCCAGCTGGCCGCCGATGTCCTGGGGCACCCCGATCAGGAAGGGGCATTTGCGGAAGGCCGCCAGCTCCTGGGTGGAGAGCACCGGCCCCGCGGGCACCCGCTCCGCCAGGGGCAGCAGCGACCGGGGCACCAGCATGCACACCTCCTCCTGATAGAACTCCTCCAGCTCGATGTCCGGCAGGCTCTGGGGAAAGGCGGCCACCGCCAGATCCACCGAGCCGTCCAGCAGGTGGGCGTGCAACTCCTCGTTGCTGGCCTCCACCAGGTCCACCTGTACGTTGGGGTAGCGCTCCTGAAAGTCGGAGATGATCCGGGGCATCAGGATGCGGCCCCGGGTATAGGCGATGCCCACCCGCAGCAGCCCCTTCTGGTTGCCGGTGATGTCGCAGAACTCGTGGCGCAGGGCCTGATACTCCCGCTGGAACTGCAGGGCGTAGCGCAGGAACACCTCCCCCGCATAGGTCAGCTCCAGGGGGGTGCGGCGCAGCAGGAGCTGGCAGTTCAGCTCCCGCTCCAGGGCGGCGATGTGGGCACTGAGGGTCTGCTGGGTGATGTGCAGCTGATCGGCGGCGCGGGTAAAGCTGCGCTTGTCCGCCACCGCGGCGAAGTATTCCATGGACAGAAAGTTCACGGAGCTCTTCCCCCTCTGTTACAGTATTTTTCCTGTATTGTATACCGAAATTTCACGCTTTGCAACGTTTTTCCCCGATGGTATAATAAACGTTGCTCTTAATTTGCATCGGGGGAGGGATCTCCTTGGAACTCTTTACGCTTCTGGCCTTCTGCGCCGTGCTGCTGCTGTGCGTGGTGCTGAAGCTGTCTGTGCTGTATGCCCTGGGGGCCGGGGTATTGATCTTCTGCCTTTACGGGCGGAAGAAGGGCTTCTCCTGGGGGCAGCTGGGAAAAATGCTGCTGGACGGGGCGGCCACGGCCAAAAACGTGGTGTTCATCGTGGGTATGATGGGCGTGGTGGCCGGCCTGTGGCGGGCCTGCGGCACCATCCCCTATATCATCTGCGCCGCCTCCGGCTTTGTGCGCCCGGGCACCGTGGTGCTGATGACCTTTCTGATGAACGCCGGGGTGTCCATGCTCATGGGCTCCGCCTTCGGCGTGTCCGCCACCATGGGGGCCATCTCCATGACCATGGCGGCCGCCATGGGGGTGGACCCGGTGCTGGCCGGGGGCGCCATGCTGTCCGGCGTGTTCGTGGGGGATCGGGCCGCCCCTGTGTCCTCCAGCGCCCTGCTGATCAGCGAGCTGACCCACACGGACCTGTTCGACAACCTGAAGCGGATGCTCCGCCGGGGGGCGGTGCCCTTTCTGCTGTGCTGCGCCCTGTATGGCGGGGCGGGCCTGCTGATGGGCAGCTCCGGCGGGCAGGCGGAGGACCTGTGGTCCCTGTTCGGCCGGGAGCTGACCCTCCACTGGGCGGCCCTGATCCCCGCCGCCGCGATCCTGCTGCTGTCCTTCCTGCGGGTGCCCACCAAGAAGACGGTGGCCGTCAGCATCCTGCTGGCGGCGGCGGTGTGCCTGCTGGTGCAGCGGCTCACCCCGGCCCAGACCCTGCGGGCGGCCCTGCTGGGCTTCCGCGCCGATGACGCCCAGGTGGCCGCCATGCTCAACGGCGGCGGGCTGATCTCCATGGTCAAGTCCATGTGCATCGTGGGCCTGTCCTCCTCTTACTCCGGCATCTTCCGCCAGACCCCGCTGCTGGCCGGCATCCGGGCCCACATCCGGGCCGCGGGGGACAAGCTCTCCCCAATGGGGGCCATGATCCTTACCGCGCTGGCCACGGGGGCCATCGCCTGCAACCAGACCCTGTGCATCCTGATGACCCACCAGCTGTGCGAGGGGACGGAGGACGACCAGGAGCTGGCCCTGGACCTGTCGGACACCGCCGAGGTGCTGGCCGCGCCGATCCCCTGGTCCATCTCCGGCGGGGTGCCCCTGGCCTCCGCCGGCGCCCCCACGGCCAGCCTGCTCACCGCCTTTTTCCTCTACCTGGTGCCCCTGCACACCCTGCTGGGCCGCCTGCGGAAGAGGGAGCGCGGACGCCCGGTGCAGCTGAACGCCGCCGTTTCCCGGCATTGACCGGGCCGCGTAAAAAAACGGAACACATCCCTCCCCGGAACGGGGAGGGATGCTTTTTGCCGTTCCGCGCAAGTTTGATATTGTCCCCTCCGGCGGAATACGATATAATGGCGGTGAAATGACCGCCGGGCCCCTTCCTCCGCCCAAGAGGGCGGAAGGGACCTGATCTCAAACTAAGGGGGAACACATTTATGGCACCCAGAATCCAGATCTCCGGCGCGGACGGCGCCATGGACAACTACATCGCGGCCATCTCCTCCGCGGGCGGCACAGCCGTGCCCGGCTGCTGCCCCGTTCCCGACCTGACCTGCGACGGCCTTCTGCTGTGCGGCGGGAAGGACGTGCAGCCCCACCTGTACGGACAGGAAAACCGCGGCTCCCTCACCCCGGACCCCGCCCGGGACGCGGCGGAGCTGGCCCTGCTGCGGGCCTTCTGGCCCACGGGCAAGCCCATCCTGGGCATCTGCCGGGGGATGCAGCTGCTGAACATCTTTTTAGGGGGCACCCTGGTGCAGGACCTGCCCGACCACCTGCGCCCCTTCCATCAGGGACAAAAGGGCGATGCCGTCCACCCCATCCTGGCGGATGAGGGCAGCCTGCTGCGCGCCTGGTACGGCCCCGTGTTCCCCGTGAACAGCCACCACCACCAGGTGCTGGACCGCATCGGGGCGGGGCTGACCGTCACCGCCCGGTCCGAGGGCGGCTGCCCCGAGGCGGCGGAGCACCCCGGCCGCCCGGTGCTGGCGGTGCAGTTCCACCCGGAGCGCATGTCCTTCGGCAACCGCAGGGCGGACACCGTGGACGGGGCGGAGATCTTCCGCTGGCTGATCGCCCAGTGCGGGGGATAAGGAGAAACTGGTAGATGATATCCGCGCGGAGCACACCATCCGTTTTTTGTATCCCGTAGGGGCCGCCCATGTGGCGGCCCGCGGGCGGATGATATCCGCCCCTACAAATTCTAACGCAACGCCCCGTGATCCTGGGCATCGGGAAATAACGCCTGTTTCACGCATCATGTAGGGCCCGATGATCCCTACCCCCTCTGGCCTACGGCCATCTCCCCCTGACAGGGGGAGTCGGCCTCATCGGGCCGATCCGGCAAGGGCAGAGCCCTTGCCCTACGGTACGTTCTATCCATCGTGTGTAGGGCGCGACGACCCGGCGCGCCGTAAAAATACCGGGCGGATGGGGACATCCGCCCCTACGGTGTGTAGCGTTCGTGCTTTTTTGTAGGGGCCGCTGTCCTCAGCGGCCCGAAAGCCCCCCTTGCTAAAGGGGGGTGGCGCGAAGCGCCGGGGGGATTCTAACGAGAAGTATCCTTTTTAGAATCCCCCAGTCACCGCCTTACGGCGGCGACAGCCCCCTTTCACAAGGGGGCCAAAAGACGGGCGGCCACAGGCCGCCCCTACGGCGTACAGTGTTTGCGATCTCTCGTAGGGCGCGACGACCCGGCGCGCCGCAAAAATACCGGGCGGATGGGGACAT
>CAVJLQ010000036.1:0-15553 GCA_963650435.1 Alloprevotella sp.
GCCCACGATGCCGAGCTTCATATATGGTGACATCTCCTTAAAAATCGTGATCGTTCCGGGGCGCCGCGGGTGCCGCGGCGCAGGCGCGGACCTGCCCGGTCCATTCCGGGACGGGGCGGGCCCAATAAAACAAGATAATTATAGCAGACAGCCCCGGTTCTCTCAAGTTATTTTTTGAAATTTCCGGGCGGTGGGCGGCTTTTGCCGGACAAAGGCGCCCCGCGGGGCGCAGGCGTGCCTGCCCGGGATGCGCAAAAGCGTTCCCGGCCCCCTTCGGGGCCGGGAACGCGGAAATGGCGCTCTCTGTTGCTTTGCGGTCACTTTTTCTCATCCGCGTCGATATGCTCCAAAAAGCGGCGGATATAGGGCAGGGCCGCCCCGATGGCGACACTATGCTCCGGCATCTTACTGATGAAAATGAAATCGTTGGTCTCTTCATAGGGGCAGCGCTTCTGGATCTCCTCATAGAGGAACTGGACGTCGGTCTCGTCCAGGTAAAAAGAGAGCTGGCCGCCCAAAACGAACGCCTCATCATAAAACAGGTGCAGATGATAGATCGCGTTGCCCAGGTGCTTCAGATAGGTGTGCCACCGCTTTTTCTGCTCCGGAACGCCGCTCCGCACGGCCTTAAAGAATCCATCCGCGGGCTCCTCCCCCAGCAGGGCCTGAAGAGAGCACAGCGTCTCCAGACAACCGCGCTTGCCGCAGTAGCACATTTTCCCCTTGGGCTGGACCTGCATATGCTCGAACAGCGCGCTGTGCCCGTGCTTTCCCGTGCGGATCTGCTGGTCCAAAAGCAGGGCGCCGCCCAGGTGCTGCCCCAGGGAGAAGTAGACGGCATCGGTCAATTCCGGAACGACCCACAGCTCAGACAGCGCGGCCGCCTCCGCGTCGTGGATGAACCGGCAGGGATACCGCAGGTGGCGGGCAAAGACGTCGATGTTCAGGCCCTGCTTGAACAGGATCTTGCTGAAAAAGAGCGAGCTGCCGTCTTCATGGACAAGCGCCTGCACAGACAGGCCGACGCCGAGGATCTGGGGGTCCTCGACCGGCAGCGCGGTGATGAAGTCCTGGATCCCCTCTCCGATCCTCTTGTAATACGCATCCTGATCCTCATACCGGATGCGCAGCAGGGTCTGGTCCATGACGGCTCCATAAAGGTCGACCGCGATCACCTTGGCGCCGCGCTCCGTCAGCTCGGCTCCGATTGCGATCCGGTAGTCCGGCACGACGGAATAGGCCATCGCTTTTCTTCCGATCTGGTCCTGATCCAGCTGTCCGTTTTTACGCACCAGCCCGGCCTCTTCCATTTCGGACAGGTTCGAGGCGACGGTGGGGCGGCTCAGGCGCAGCGCATATGCGATGTCCTGCTGAGAGACCTTCTTCCCCTGGTAAATATAGTCATAAATAAGCTGGCGATTGGTCTTTTTGATCTGTCCGGGCGTGATGCGCTCTGCCGCCGCCATGCCGCTCCCTCCTCCTGCGTTTGTGCCGTGGCCCCGTCCGCCGCCAAGGCGAAAAGGCGCCCTGTCAGGCGTATTTGCCCTTGTCAGTTGATGGTATCATATTTGTCATTTATTTTCCATCCGCAATACAAACAAAATTTTGCAAAATCATTTTAACAAACTCTTCACTTCCCCGTGTGCTCCTCGGGGGCGGGATACGACGTGTTCCCGGCCCCCACAGGGGGCCGGGAACACAGAGATCTGTTTTTTTCTTATGGCAGTGTTCGGATCGCCGTGCGCTCCACATCCAGGGCAGCCTTGTACCGCGCCAGAAATGCGGCAGATCCTTCGATGTCCGCCTGGTCGGCCGCCAGGGTATGGGAGCGGGCCTGGGCAAAGACCTTTTCGTTCAGATAGTCCTCCAGGCTCATGTCCCCGCCCCGGTCCAGCATATAGGCCGCCAGCAGGGCCATCCCGTAAGGGCCGCCTTCGCCGGCGGTCTCCATGACGGAGACCGGGGCGCCCACAGCGGCGGACAGCATCCGCTGGCCCACCTCTGGGGTGCGGAAAAATCCGCCGTGGCCATAGAGCTTTTTGATGGGCACATTCTCCTTCTGCGTGAGGATGTCCAGGCCGATCTTCAGGGTCGCCAGGGCGGAGACCAGATGGGTGCGCATGAAATTGGCCAGATCAAAGCGGCTGTTGGGGGCGCGGAGAAAGACCGGGCGGCCGTCATCCAGGTCGGTGATGCCCTCGCCGGAGAAGTAGTTGTAGCTGAGCAGGCCGCCGCAGTCGGGATCTCCCTCCAGCGCCTTATTGAACAGCATCTCAAACAGGCGGGACTTGTCCATGGGACAGCCGGCGCAGGCGAGGGCCTCCGCGAACAGATCCACCCAGGCATTGATGTCAGAGGTGCAGTTGTTGCAGTGGACCATGGCCACGGGGGTGCCGGAGGGAGTGGTGACCATGTCGATCTCCCGGTAGACATTCAGCCCGTGGTCCACCACGACCATAGCGAAATCCGATGTGCCGGCAGACACGTTGCCGGTGCCCACTCCCACAGAGTTGGTGGCCACCATGCCCGTCCCGGCGTCGCCCTCGCAGGGGGCCAGGGGGATGCCCGGCCGCAGGTCGCCTTCGGGGTCCAGCAGCCTGGCCCCCACCGGGGTGAGCCGGCCCGCGGCTTCGCCCGCCGTCAGGACCCTGGGCAGCACATCCCGGATCCGCCACGGGAAGCCCCTGGGCGCGACGAGATCGTCAAACTGATCCAGCATGCGCTGGTCATAGTCGAGGATCCCGCTGTCGATGGGGAACATGCCGGAGGCCTCCCCGATGCCCATGACCCGCTCACCCGTCAGCCGCCAATGGATATAGCCGGCCAGGGTGGTGATGTGATCCAGACGGGACACATGCTCCTCTCCGTTGAGGATGGCCTGATACAGGTGGGCGATGCTCCAGCGCTGGGGGATATTGAAGCGGAACAGGGCGGTGAGGGCTTCGGCCGCCTGCCCGGTGATCGTGTTGCGCCAGGTCAGGAAGGGGTAAAGCTGGTTCCCTTGGGCATCGAAGGCCAGATAGCCGTGCATCATGCCCGAAATACCGATGGCCCCCACCGTCGTCAGCGTCAGGCCGAACTTTTCCCGCACATCCCGCTTCAGATCCCCGTAGCAGCCCTGCAGGCCGCGGTGCACGTCCGCCAGGCCATACGTCCACATGCCGTCGACCAGCTGATTCTCCCACCCGTAGCTGCCGGAGGCCACCGGCTTCAGGTGCTCGTCCAGCAGAACGGCCTTGATGCGGGTAGAGCCCAGCTCCAGGCCGAGGACAGTGCGCTCTAAATTCAGATCCATGTTCAGTTCCCTCCTACACAGTCCCGTAATGAATATAAACGCCGCTTTTGAACGGACCGGCTCTTTGGCCGGCCGCTCTGTCCACGAGAAAAGCCGCTTTTTATGCTATATGTGCGTAAAAAGCGGCTTTCCCCGGTATGATCAAATTCTGTAGGATGTTACAAACTTCTACGCTAAGCGATGTCCAAATTTTAGCACAAACCAACTTCGTTTTCCATCTGTAATATGCATAAAATTATGTAAAATGTTTTAGCAAAATAGCCCAATTGAATTATCCCGCCGGCCGTGATAAAATGATGAACCAAACAGGGCACCTTGCAGATACGGTCCCAATCTCAGTGAGTAAAAACAAAAAACAAATATGGTAAAGAAAGAGGGCTCATCATGGGAATCGTGGAAAAAATGAGGCTTGACGGCAAAAAGGGCTTTGTGACCGGAGCGGCCAGAGGCATCGGCAAATGCACGGCCACCGCGTTCGCACAGGCCGGCGCGGATGTGGCGATCGTCGATCTGGATCTGGAGACCGCGCAGCAGACGGCGAAGGAGATCGCTGAGCTCACCGGGCGGAAGGTCATCGCGATCCAGTGCGATGTGACGGATGAAGCGCAGGTGCAGGCCATGGTGGACCAGGTGGTCGGCCAACTGGGCGGCCTGGACTTCTGCCACGCCAATGCAGGCATCTGCATCAACGCCCCCGCGGACGAGATGACCTATGCCCAGTGGAAAAAGAACCTCGACGTCAACCTGAACAGCGTATTTTTAACGGATACCATCGCCGGCCGGTATATGCTGAAGCATGGCGGCGGCTCCATCATCAACACGGCGTCCATGTCCGCCCACATCGTCAACGTGCCCCAGCCCCAGTGCGCGTATAATGCGTCCAAGGCCGGCGTGATCCAGCTGACCAAGTCGCTGGCCGTGGAGTGGGCCAAGCGCGGGGTCCGGGTGAACAGCATCAGCCCCGGCTACATCGGGACGGACCTGACCCTCAGCTCCCCCACCCTGAAGCCGCTGATCGAAAAGTGGAACGCCATGGCGCCCATGGGCCGCCTGGGCAAGCCCGAGGAGCTGATGTCCATCTGCGTGTATTTGGCGGGGGACACCTCCACCTTCACCACAGGGGCCGACTTCGGCCTGGACGGCGCCTTCACCTGCTTCTGATCCCCCGGCGGCCCCGCCTTCACAGCTTCGGGCCGCGCGGGGCGAGCGGGCTCCGGCCCCTGCCGGGAGCCGAAGCCCGCATTGGGAACAAAAAATAAGATCCGGGCCCGTTTCTATTGTTTTTGTGGGCCCGATGTGCTTTAATAGGAACAGACGTCGGAGCAAGCGGCACGCCGCTTGCTCCGATCTTTCAAAGGACGGCGACGACGATGAGCTATGACCACACGTATTTTTCCAACTGTTCCTGCGAATACTTCCCCTGCCACAAGGGCGCGGACCCCAACAATTTCAACTGCCTGTTCTGCTTCTGCCCCCTCTACCCCCTGGGGGACCGCTGCGGCGGGCACTTCGTCTATCTGCCCAACGGCCGCAAGGACTGCAGCCGCTGTCTCTACCCCCATCTGCGGCAGAACTACGACAGTCTGCTGGCCCGCTATCAGGAGATCCTGTCCGTGATGCCCCGCCCGGACGGCAAGGTCTGAGCCCCGCCCGCCCTATCACCACTTCCAGAGTCAGGAGTTGTTCCTATGTGTACCGCTGTATCCCACTTGACCCAGGGCCTCTATTTCGGCCGCAATCTGGACTATGAGGTCTCCTTCGGCGAGAGCGTGACGATCGCCCCCCGAAGCTTTCCCTTCCGGCTGCGCCATTTGGGCGCGATGGACCGCCACTACGCCATGATCGGCATGGCCCACGTGCTGGACGACTACCCCCTGTACTACGATGCCATGAACGAAAAGGGGCTCTGCATCGCCGGGCTGAACTTTGTGGCCAGCGCCGTCTATCACCCTCCCATGCCCGGCCGGGACAACGTGGCCCAGTTCGAGCTGATCCCCTGGCTGCTGGGCAGGTGCGCCACAGCGGCCCAGGCCCGGGCCCTGTTGGAGCGCGCCAATATCACGGACGAGCCCTTCTGCGAGGGCCTGCCCCTGGCCCGGCTGCACTGGCTCATCGCTGACCGCCATGAGACCATCGTTCTGGAGGCCACGGCCGACGGCCTGCACATCTACGACGACCCCGTGGGGGTGCTGACCAACGAGCCGCCCTTCCCCATGCAGATGCTTGCCCTGAACGACTACGCCCGTCTCTCCCCCGACTCCCCCCAGCCCCTGTTTGCCGGACAGGTGCCCCTTCAGACTTACAGCCGGGGACTGGGCGGGCTGGGCCTGCCGGGTGACCTGTCCTCCCGCTCCCGCTTTGTCCGGGCCGCCTTCGTGAACCTGAGCTCCCGCTCCGGCGAAAGCGAGGAGGAGAGCGTCAGCCAGTTCTTCCACATCCTGACCAGCGTGGAGCAGCAGCGGGGCTGCTGCCGCCTGGACGGCGGCAAGTACGAGCTCACGCTGTACTCCAGCTGCTGCAGCGCCGACCGGGGCATCTACTACTACACCACCTATGAAAACCGCCAGATCACCGCCGTGGACATGAAGCGCGAGGATCTGGACGGCGCCGCCCTCGTCAGCTATCCCCTGGTACAGGGGCAGCAGATCCGCTGGGCAAATTAGCTCCGCCCTATAAAAAAGGCGCCCTTTCAGCTTGTCGAAAAAGTCTTTTCGCCAAGCTGAAGAAGATCTCAGAACTTTATATAAGTTCCGAGATCTTATGATCAAAAACGAAAGACACCCTTCCTGGGTTTCTTTCGTAACTATCTTCCTTCCCGTATCTCGGCGTTCCACTACTCTTGGAACAGTTTCAAAGGCGCCCTTTCCCCATTGGGAAAGGGCGCCTTTGCATCATTATTCCTTGATCTCTTGTTCTTCTGCTGTCTCTTCCTTCACCGGCAGCATCAGCTGAACACTGAATACCCCGTCCTCCGCCCGGAACTGGCACAGGCCGCCCCGGCGCTGGGCGATGGTCTGGATGCTGCGGCAGCCATATCCGTGGCCCTGCCGCTCCGACCGGGGCAGGCCGTCCCCCATGGCCACTTGGCCGGCATAGGGGTTCTTCACCTCGATCAGCAGCTTGTTCAGCCGCACGCCGCAGTACAGGCTCACCCACCGGTCGCCATCCTCCAGCTTTTCCACCGCCCGCAGGGCGTTCTCCAGGGCGTTGGACAAAATAGAGCACAGCTCCGTGTCGGAGATGGACAGCTCGCCGGGCAGCTTGGCGTCCACTGTCAACCGCACCCCCGCCCTCCGGGCCTTGTTCTCGAAGGAGGAGCACAGCAGATTCACCAGCTCGTTGCCGCAGTAGCGCTTGGGGGTGATCGCCTCGATGTCGCTGCGGACCCCCCTGATATACTCCTCCGCCTGCTCCGGCTCCCCCGCCGCCAGCAGAGCGCTGATGGCGTTCAGGTGGTGGCGCATGTCATGCTGATAGATGGCCGTCTGGTTCTCGGCCGAGCGCAGGCCCTCCATCTCCACCGCCGACTGCTTCAGCTCGGCCTCCAGCATGGAGCGCTGCAGCTCCGTGTCCGCCCAGCGCTGCATCTGGGCGTGATAGGCGGTCAGGAACAGCACATAGAAAAACAGCAGCGCCGTGGGCAGGAACTCGTTCAGCGCCCCGATGCCCTGATACAGGGCGTCGGAGTACACCACGGTGGCATAGTCAAAAAAATAGTACACCACCGGCAGACTGCCGAACAGCATCAGCGACTGGTGGGACGAGGAGACCGCCGCATAGGCCGGGCGGACAAAAAACCGGTAGAGCAGAAAGAAGATCGGCCCGATGAACAGGGTATACCCGATCTCCCCCAGCAGGGGCGACCGGGTGGCGGCCGTGATCACCAGGTTCACCCACCGGGGCAGCTGGCAGCACAGATAGGCGGTGCACACGCTGACCACCGCCACATCCACCCGCCTTTTCAGCCCCAGCACCAGGATGAGCACCAGGGGCAGGTGGACGATCAGGGGGTAGATCTGCTTGACAGTCTCCTCCCCCCACAGCAGCCAGCAGGGGCTTTGGATCGCCAGAAACAGGGGGCACAGGGTCCAGACCAGCCGCTTCTGCCGCTGGTCCGCCCATCCGCCGGAGATGAACACGCTTAAAAACAGGCCGAAGATCAGCACCAGGCCGTAGTTGAACACGCCCAGGCAAGTGCGCAGATCCATCCCATCACTCCCCTCTCTCCGCAAACAGCAGCTGCATATAGTCCTTCTGCAGCTGGGGATACAGCAGGCGGGACACAGGCAGATCCTTCCCGGAGAAGGTGCGCACGCCGGTGCTGGACAGCTCCTCGATCTGCATCATATTGACGATATAGGAGCGGTGGATGCGCATGAACTCCGGCCGCTGCAAAAGCTGCCCCTCGTACTCCCGCATGGGGGCAGCCACCTCCCGCACCTGTCCGTCGGTCAGGTTGAAGTACAGGTGCTTGCCGTTCACCTCCACATAGGCCAGCTGGGAGAAGGGCACCCGCACCAGCATGGAGCCCGTTTTCAGGGTGAGTCCCTCCTGGGGCCGCTGCTCCCGCAGGGCCAGGCGGTCCAGCAGGGGGAACAGCAGCCGGGGCGTGATGGGCTTGAGCAGATACTCCAGCGCCCGCACGCTGTAGCTCTCATAGGCGAAGCCGGGGGACGAGGTGAGGAATACGATGTCGGCGGCGGCATCGAAGCTGCGGATCTCCTGGGCCGCCTCCATCCCGTCCATGCCGGGCATGATCACATCCAGCAGATACAGGGTAAAGCGCTCTCTCCGGGCCGCCTCCAGCAGCTGCCCCGCGCTGCGGAAGCTGCGCCAGCGCAGGGGCGTTTTGCGCTCGCGCTGCCAGGTATCCAGCAAAGCCGCCAGCGTCTCCAGCTCTCTGTCCTGGTCGTCACAAACAGCAAGGTACAATCTCTCCGCCCCCCTTCTTTTTTGATTTTAGCACAGAACGCTCCCTTTTTCCAGCGCTACTTTTCCTTTCCGTCGGCCCCGGCGTGCATTTCAAGCCACAAAATGATACATTTCAAGCCTTTGACCCACTTTGCAAGGAAAGATCTGGTATGATAGTTTTGCCGGTATCGCACAGGGCGGTACCGAGGAAGGGAGATGACCCCATGTCAGGCTGCATCCCGTGGACGATCGCCGCTGTCAGTACGACCGCCCTTCTGTTTTTGTGGATGTGGGAAGTCAAGCGGCTGCTGCTCACTCAGAAGAGCATGACAGACAGTGCCGCCGCCCAGCTGTCCGCCTGCCGGCAGCGGGCCATCCAGGACCCGTGCGACCCCGAAGCGGCCCAGATCCTGCAGCGCAGCGAAAGCATCTACCGCCAGGCGGTGGATCACTACAACCGCGCTCTGTCCCGTCCGCTGATCTGTCTGCCCGGCCGGCTGTTGGGCTTCCGTCCCATCAGCACTGAATACAAAGGAGATTGAGAGAAATGGCAAACAACAACTTCAAGCAGGCAATGAAAGAGCTCCTGGGCTCCGAACCCGCGCCCCAGCCCGCCGCCAAAAAGCCCGCCGAGGTCAAGCCCGCTCCCCAGGGGCAGAAGGCTGCCCCGGCCCCGCAGCCCCAAAAGCCCAAGCCCGCCGCCAGCTTCCTGGCCCCCGGCACGGTGTTCGAGGGCTCTCTGCGCTGCGACGGCGACGTGGAGATCGCCGGCAGCTTCAAGGGCGACATCACCACCAGCGGGACCGTCATGCTCCGCTCCAACATCCAGAGCAACATCACCGCCGGCAGTCTGAACCTGGCCCAGTGCAGCCTGACGGGCGACGTGGTGGCCGAGGGCACCGTGTGTGTCAGCGAGGGCTCCCGCATCCAGGGCAGCGTCACCGCCAAGGAGCTTCTGTGCGCCGGCGAGATCACCGGCGACCTGAAGGTCTCCGGCAACACCGCCCTGGAGGAGAAGGCCCAGATCAACGGCAGCGTGGTCACCAACACCCTGTCCGTGGTCAAGGGCGCCATGATCCGCGGCGGCATCGAGATGCAGAAGCAGTAACGCCCGCCCTTCCCGTTTCAACATGAAAGCACCCGCTGTTCCTAAGGAACAGCGGGTGCTTTTATCCGTCCTCCTCCACAGGGATGGTGATCTCCGTCACAAATTTTTCCGGGTCTGGGGTAAAGCCGTAGTCGATCAGAGTGACCTCCCGGGAGAAGCCGGCCACCCGCAGCCCCTCCGCCCGGATGTAGTCCATCAGGCGGCGGTACTGCTCCGGGGCCTGGGGGTGGCTGCCCCGAAAGCAGAGGGACACACAGGCGGTCTGCGGCAGACAGGTCACCGGACCGCGGTAGTCGTCCTCGTCATCCAGCAGCAGAAACACGCCGCTGTATTCCTCAAAGCGTCCGGCGTTCAGCCGCTCCGGCGCGATGCCCACGCCCACCTTGCCCAGAAAGATCACCGCCTCCCCCTGGTCCCCCTCCAGGCGGCGGACGGGCTCCTCCATGTCCAGCGCCCCCTGCACCCGCAGCGCGGTGCTGACCCACACCATGCGGCATGGGGGGCTGACCTCCCGCCGCACCAGCTCCAGAGGGACGGTCTGCGCCCGGCGGATCTGCCGCAGACGGTTGTCCAGCTTCCGCTCCACCCGCCGCAGCTCCCGCTGCTTGTCCGCCACCGCCTGCTTCTGCCGGTACAGCTTATCCTCTATGCGGTCCACATCCCGGTCGTGGAGAAAATCGGCGATCTCCTCCAGGGGCATGTCCAGTGCCCGGAGATAGCGGATGGTATTCAGGGGCTCAAACTGCCGGGTGCTGTAATAGCGGTAACCCGTCTCCGGGTCGACGCGCTCCGGCGCCACCAGCCCCAGCCGCTCGTAGTGCCGCAGGGTGCTCACGCTCAGGTGATACAGCCGGGCCACATCCCCAATGGGCATCAGCCCCGGATATTTCATGCCGCGGCCCCCTCTCCGTTCCTCCGGTCGCCCCGCCGCAGAAGCAGAAAGACGGCCGCGCACACCAGCACCGACAGGACGGAGCCGCAGGTACTGGCCAGCCCCATGGGGAACAAGGTGGCGGGGAAGAGCGCAGACGCCAGATAGGCCCCGGGCACCCGCACCAGCAGGATGGACAGCAGATTGTGCAGGAAGGACAGCTCCGACCGGCCCCGGGCGCAGAAGTAGCCGCTGAAGCTGAACTGGATGCCCCCGAAGAAGCAGTCCCACACATAGCCCCGCAGGTACTGCCCCCCCAGAAGGATCACCGCCGCGCCGTTCGCCGCGGCGGGGTCGGTGAACAGAGCCACCAGAGGCTCCGCGATGAACTGCATCGCCACGGAGACCGTCAGCGTCAGCGACGACACCAGCAGGATGGCGTACCGCAGGGTCTGCACCGCCCGTTCCGGCTTGCCCGCGCCGATGTTCTGGGCCCCCAGGGCGGACACCGTGGACAGCATGGCCGACGGCCCCAGGAACATGAAGCTCATGATCTTCTCCACGATGCCCACGGCGGCGGCGGCCTCCAGACTGCGGCGGTTGGCGATCACGGTGATCACGATGAAGGACACCTGGATAAAGCCGTCCTGCAGAGCCACGGGGATGCCGATGCGCAGGATCTGGCCCATCATCTCCCGCCGGGGGCGGAAGTCCTGCCGCTTGACGGACAGGCCGCTGTTCCGGCGCAGGATCATCACCAGCGAGACCGCCACGCTGACCGCCTGGGACATGGTGGTGCCCAGGGCGGCCCCGGCGGGGCCCAGGCCCAGAGCGCCCATGAACAGATAGTCCAGAGCGATGTTGGCCCCGCAGGCCACGGCGATGAAGTACATGGGACTTTTGCTGTCCCCCAGCCCCCGGAAGATGGAGCTGATCACGTTGTAGGCGGTGATAAAGGGGATGCCCAGAAAGCAGATGGTCAGATACTGCTTTGTGCCCGCCACGGCGGCGGCGGGGGTGGACATCACCGCCACGATCCGGTCGGTAAGGAGCAGCAGCACCCCGGTGAGCACCACGGACAGCCCCATAAACATGGTAACGGTGTTGCCGATGCTCAGGGCGGCCCGCTCCCGCTTTTCGCCCCCCACCGCCTGCCCGATGGTCACGGTGGCCCCCATGGCCAGCCCCACCAGCATGACGGTGAGCATGTGCATCACCTGGGACCCTATGGACACCGCCGTGGTATCGGCCACCTGTCCGAACTGCCCGATGATGAACAGATCGGCCATGCCGTACAGGGTCTGAAGAAAATAGGACAGCAGATAGGGCAGACAGAAGGACAGAATACTGCCGAACACACTGCCCCGGGTGAGATCACGCTCCATGGTCCTCGCTCCTCGCGTAAAAGTATCTGCCTTAATATAAACTCTACTACTGTTATAGAGTCAAGCCCTTTGTTCCGATCTTCGCCCATTTTTACAGTTCGGCCCGGGGGAAGGCGCCAAAAAGGCGGCGAAACGAAAACGGCCGGAGAGACAACTGTCTCTCCGGCCGTTTGGCGTTTTCTTATACGGACGGATCGTCCTGACCGGGCTCAGGGCCGTCCTGCGTCCCGGGCTGCTCTGCCGCATCCCCGGACTTTGGCTGCTCCGGCTGGTCCTCCTCGGGCTGATCTCCGGACCCCGGCTCGGGCTCCTCTCCCCCCTCGTCGGGCTTGGGGGGCTTGATCTCCTCGCTGACGATGTGGATGTGCTTGGCGGGGGCCTCGATCTGGTCGGGCTGAGAGGGGCGGAAGGCCTTCTCCGTCTTCCGGGTAGAGGCATAGGCGTCCTCCACCAGGGCGGGGTCCCGGCCCTCGATGATGGCTACCATCTCGCCGCCGGTGATGGTCTCCTTCTCCAGCAGATAGGCCACCACCTTGTGCATGTCGTCCAGGTTGTCCCGGATGACCTGCAGGGCCTCCTGATAGCACTTGTCCAGGATGGTCTTGACCTCCCGGTCCATAATGGCCGCGGTGTCCTGGGCGCAGTCCAGGCCGTAGCCGCCGTCCAGATACTGGTTGCGCACGGAGCCCAGAGCCATCATGCCGAACTCCTCGCTCATGCCGAACATGGCCACCATGTTCCGGGCGATGTTGGTGGCTTCCTGGATGTCCTGGCTGGCGCCGTTGGTCATGGTGTGCATCACCACTTCCTCGCCGGCGCGGCCGCCCATGGACACGGTGATTTTTGCCATCAGCTCGTCCTTGGTGCGCAGGTTGGTCTTGTCCTCCTCCGGCATCAGCAGGGTGTAGCCCAGGCTGCCCTCGGTGTGGGGGACGATGGTGATCTTCTGCACCGGCTCGGCGTTCTTCTGCTTATAGGCCACCATGGCGTGGCCCACCTCGTGATAGGCCACCAGCTTCTTCTCAAACTCGGTGAGCACAGAGTTCTTCTTCTCGCTGCCGGCGATGACGAACTCGAAGGAGGCCAGCAGGTCCTCCTGGGTCACCAGGCGGCGGCCGTGGCGCACCGCCCGCAGGGCGGCCTCGTTCACCAGGTTGGCCAGGTCGGCGCCCACGCAGCCGGCGGTGGCCAGGGCGATCTTCTTCAGGTCCACGTCCTCGGCCAGCTTGATCTTCCGGGTGTGCACCTGCAGGGTGGCCAGACGTCCGGCCAGGTTGGGCCGGTCGATGGTGATGCGGCGGTCGAAGCGGCCGGGCCGCAGCAGGGCCTTGTCCAGCACCTCGGGCCGGTTGGTGGCGCCCAGGACGATCACGCCCTTGGAGGGGTCGAAGCCGTCCAGCTCCGCCAGCAGCTGGTTCAGGGTCTGCTCCCGCTCGTCGTTGCCGCCCATGCGGTTGTCCCGGGACTTGCCGATAGTGTCGATCTCGTCGATGAAGATGATGCAGGGGGCCATCTTGGCGGCCTCCTTGAACAGGTCGCGGACACGGCTGGCGCCCACGCCCACGAACATCTCTACAAAGTCGGAGCCGCTGATGGAGAAGAAGGGCACCCCCGCCTCTCCGGCCACGGCCTTGGCCAGCAGGGTCTTGCCGGTGCCCGGGGGGCCCACCAGCAGGGCGCCCTTGGGCAGCTTGGCGCCGATCTCGGTATACTTGCCGGGGTTGTGCAGGATGTCGATGACCTCCTGCAGGGACTCCTTGGCCTCGTCCTGTCCGGCCACATCCCGGAAGGTGACGCCGGTGGACTTCTCCACATACACCTTGGCGTTAGACTTGCCCACGTTGCCGATGCCGCCGATGCCGCCCTTGCCCCGGAACATGAACATCATGGCACCCACCATGATCACCACGGGCAGGATGGTGGTCAGCACCAGGGACCACAGATAGGCCGAGGCATCCACCGGCTTGTCATAGTACTCCACGCCGTGGGCGTCCAGCAGGGAGTAGATCTCCAGGTCGCTCACCGGGGTGGGCACGGTGACATACTCCGGCTCGGTATCCTGTCCCACCATCCAGGGCATATTGGCCAGGGGGGACTGGGTCTGGCCGGGCACCTCTACCTCCACCCCCTCTTTCAGGGTGATGACGTATTTGCCCGACTGCATCAGCACACGGTCCACCTTGTCCTCGGTGACCCACTGGCGGAAGGTGGAGTAGTCCACCGTCACCTGGTTGGCCGTGGAGTAGGACGACATGCAGCTGCGGAACAGCATGGTGATGGCCAGCGCCCACAGGATCATGCTGAGGATGCCCGCGATGTTCCGGCGCTTGTCATTGCGGTTCCCGTTGGGCCGCTTGGGGTTATTATTGTTGTTTGACTGCAAAGGAGACGACCTCCCATCTCTGTGTTGCGGAAAAAATATCAAAAGATAGCATACCATAGTTTCCCCGCAAAAACAAGAAAGCCAGCTGTAAACTTTCTGTAACTTGCCTATGAAGAATTTTTACAGTTTCACCGCTTCCGCCCGGATGCCGGAATTTTGTGCTTTTCCTCCGGGGGCGGCTGTGCTATAATGTAGAGTATCTCTGTCCGCCCCGCGGCGGAGGGACACTGAAAGCCTGATTTTCCGCTGGAGGATACCGATATGAACAAGAAGCAGCCCCTGCGCCGCTCCGCCCCTGTGGAGACGGAGAACGACGGCGTGATCGAAGGCCGCAACGCCGTGGTAGAGGCCCTGCGCGCCGGCGTTTCCATCGACAAGATCTTCATCATGAAGGGCGAGACCGACTCCGTCCTGGGCCACATCGCCTCCACCGCCCGGGACAAGGGCATCGTGGTGGTGGACGCCGACCGGCGCAAGCTGGACAACATGAGCCGCACCCACTCCCACCAGGGGGTCATCGCCCTGGCCGCCGTGCGGGAGTATGCCACGGTGGACGACATCCTCAATGCCGCCCGGGAGAAGGGGGAGCCCCCCCTGATCGTGGTGTGCGACGAGCTGTCCGACCCCCACAATCTGGGGGCCGTCATCCGCACCGCCGACGCCGCCGGGGCCCACGGGGTCATCATCCCCAAGCGCCGCAGCGCCGGACTGACCGCCGTGGTGGGCAAGACCTCCGCCGGAGCGGTGGCCCATGTGCCCGTGGCCCGGGTGGCCAACCTGCCCGCCGTGCTGAAGGAGCTGAAGAACGAGGGGGTCTGGGTGTTCGGCACGGCCATGAACGGCTCCACCTCCCTCTACCAGGCCGACCTGAAGGGCCCCGCCGCCATCGTCATCGGCAGCGAGGGGGACGGCATGGGCCGCCTGGTCACCGAGACCTGCGACTTCACCGTCTCCATCCCCATGTTCGGCAAGATCAACTCCCTGAACGCCTCGGCCGCCGCCGCCGTGCTGCTGTACGAGGCCGTGCGCCAGCGCACGGGGAACTGACTTTTATCTGATACCGGCCCGCTCCCTGCCGGGGCGGGCCGCGACCCACTTTATCCGGAGTAACGACTATGCTGGATCAGGACACCAAAAAACCGAATAGCAAGGACGAACTGAGCCAGCTGAAGTCCCTGACCCAGGGGGCGGAGGACATGGGCTTCTCCGTGGACGACATTCTGGCGGAATTCGGCACCCGCCGCAGCACCGAGCGCTCCGCCGTTCCGGTGCAGCCCGACCTGCCCTGGCCCCAGGCGAAGCCCGGGCCCAAGGAACGGGGCAAGCTGGTGCAGTTCCCCGGCGCGGCCCCCGCCGATCCCGGCAGCCCTCCCGCAGCGGACTCCCCGCCGGAGGACGAGCCGCCGGAAGAGGACGCTTCCGCCGGTCAAGAGGAGGACGGCCCCGCCGTGGTGTCCTTCCCGGAGGAGGAGACCGTTCTGTCCGCCTTCGTCAAGGACGTGGCCCGCAAGGGGGACGAGTACGCCGACCACATGTTCGAGCAGGCGGAGCAGACCGACCAGGAGGAGGTCCGCCGTCTGGAGGAGCTGATCCCCGGCAC
>CAVJLQ010000037.1:0-4579 GCA_963650435.1 Alloprevotella sp.
GGAAGCCCATGAAGGTCTCGCTGTTGGGCAGGGCGAAGGTGTCCATATTCACGGCGCTGTTGCTTTTGAAGGAGTTGATGAGCACAAGCACCACGGGCATGATGTAGATGATACAGATGATGGTGAAGGCCACAGACAGGGCGTTCTTTACCCGCTGCTCCTGCTTTAGGGTCGCCTGCTTATGTGCCATTACTGCTGCACCTCCTTGGAACGGGTCGCTCTCAGCTGGAACAGTGCGATGACCACCACCAGCAGGAAGAACAGGACGGCCTTCGCCTGTCCAACGCCCCGGTTGGTCACATTGGAGTAGAACGAGGAGTAGATATTCAGGGCCAGCATCTCCGTGGTCTTGACGGTGTTGCCCGCCGCGTCCATGATGAAGGGCCGGCCGTTGGTCAGGGCCATGTTCTGATCAAACAGCTTGAAGGAGTTGGTCAGGGTCAGGAAGGTGCAGATGGTGATGGAGGGCATCACGTTGGGGATCGTGATGTGCCACAGGGTCTGCCACTCCGTGGCGCCGTCGATCTTGGCGGCCTCGATCATATCCTCCGGCACGGCCTGAAGGCCGGCGATGTATATGATCATCATATAGCCCACCTGCTGCCAGCACATCAGGATGATCAGGCCCCAGAAGCCGTATTTCGTCTCCAGCAGTACGGAGGTGCCGTAGCGCACCAGGATGCCGTCGAAGATCATAGACCAGATATAGGCCAGCACGATGCCGCCGATGAGGTTGGGCAGGAAGAACACGGTGCGGAAGATGTTGGAGCCCTTGATGTTCCTGGTCAGGACATAGGCCACGGCAAAGGCCAGCAGGTTGATGGTGACCAGAGAGACGAGGGCGAACAGCGCCGTGTACCAGAAGGCGTGCAGGAAAGAGGGATCCTGAAGCGCCTTTTTGTAGTTGTCGAACCACACCCAGGTCCAACTGCTGGTGATCTTGAATTTGCAGAAGGACAGGAACAGCCCGTGGCAGAAAGGCCACAGGAACCCCACACAGAAGGCGGCGAAGGTGGGCAGCAGGAACAGCCAGACCCAGCGCTGGATGGGGCGGCGGATCAGGCTGGAGTTGAGGGAGCCCGCCATTCGCTTTTGGAACAGGGCGCGCATATAGATCACTCTCCTTGATTCTGGTTCATTTCCAGGGACGGCGGCCCACCGCAGGGCTGGACAGCCGTCCCCATAAATGAGAAGCAGGGGCGGGCAGTTTGCCCGCCCCTGCTGAAATTACCATGAGGTGTCAGCTGAAGGCTCAGCCGGCGTTCTCCTTGGCGTACTGCTGCGCCCAGCCCTGGACGAAGGCAGTCTCTACATTGGCCCAGTCGCCGCCGTTGGCGGTGTACTGACCCATGGCGTCCACCACGCCGGCACGCCAATCGTCCACGGCGGGGGTGTAGTTGAAGGCCCAGGTCACAACGTAGTTGCCGCTGGCGATGTAGCGGTTGGCATCGGCGAAGAACACGTTCTCGGGCTCCTTGGCGTTCTTGAAGGGGCAGGGACCGAACTGCTCAGCCATCATGGTGGTGCCGGCGTCAGAGGTGACGACCCACTTCATGAAGTCCAGAGTGGCCTGGATGTCCTCGGGCTTGGAGTTCTTGTTCACGGACCAGCAGTTCTCGGTGCCGCAGCACAGACCGGCCTTATCCTCGCCGGCAACGCCGCAGTAGATGGGGATCATGGCCAGATCGGCGGGATCCATCAGGAAGCCCTTGTCCTTGTCGGTGACCAGGTTGGAGTACTCCCAGGAACCGTTCTGGAAGAACACGGCCTTGCCGTTGCCGAACTCGGCCTCGGACTCGTCGCCGGTAGCGGTCAGCAGGGCGGCGCCGGTGGTGGCGGAATCAGTGGTGTACAGATCCCAGATGTCCTTGAAGTTGCTCAGATAGGTGCCCTTGATCTCGGCGGGCTGAGAGGTGATGCCGTCGTCGCGGAACTCATAGAACAGGGGCATGTTGGCCAGATGGCCGGAGAAGCGCCAGCTGGAGGAGCCGTCCAGGCCGGCGGAGGAGAAGGCGTCGAAGCCCAGCTCGGCAGCGCGGGCGTGGATGTCGTCGGCAACGGCCTTCAGAGAGGCGAAATCAGTGATCTCGTCCAGAGTATGGCCAGCCTGCTGCAGCAGGGCCTTGTTGACGATGATGCCATAAGCCTCGTAGCAGTAACCGGCGGCCAGCAGCTCGCCGTTCTCGCCGTAGAGGTTGAAGTCGTCGGTGGTCATCTCCTTGGCGAAGTCGGTGTCGGACAGGTCATAGCAGAACTCGCCCCAGGTCTTCAGAGCGCCGGCATTGCCGCACTGGAACATGGTGGGGGCGTCGGTCTTGTCCATCTCGACGGTCAGCACGTCGTTGTAAGTACCGGAGGCGGCGGTGATGACCTTGACGGGCACGCCGGTCTCCTGGGTGTACTGGGCAGCCAGAGCCTGCCAGGCCTGGTCGGATTCGGGCTTGAAGTTCAGGTAGTACACCTGACCCGCGGGGGTATTGGAAGAGCTGCCGGAGACAGCGCCGGAAGCGGCGGGCTCATCCTTCTTGCCGCAGCCGGCCAGAAGAGACACCGCCATGGCGCCCACGAGCGCCAGAGACAGGAGCTTTTTACTCATTTTTTCTTCCTCCATTCAAGAATATGTGTGAAAGCTCGATGAAAACGGAGATGGAAACGTTTCCACATCCGTTGCTAACATCATACATAGATCGTGAAAAAACTTCAAGTATATTTTGTCAAAAACGCTCATTTTCGTAGGATCAACAAAATTCTTTAAAAGCTTTTTGGGCAATATTACCGCCGAAACCGTCCATTCCGGACAAAAAAGCCTGATCTCCGCGGGGGGCTGGTGTACGCGGGGGCTGGGGCGGGCGTCACAGAAAGGCACCGCCTGCGTGTCGGCGCAGGCGGTGCCTTGGATATGTGGAGAACGCAGGGCCCCTCTCCCCTGTCAAGCCACCAGATGGACCAGGATGCCCCCCACGGTGAGCATTAGCGCGCCGCAGCCACGGGTGATGATCTGGGCAAAGGGCAGCAGCTCCATGCGGTGGGCGCCGGACAGGACCGCCACGTTGCCGCTGCCCCCCATGTTGGTGCTGCACATGCCGCACACCGCACTCTCCAGGGGGTAAAAGCCCACCAGCTTTCCGGCCCAGGCGGCCACGGCGGTGATCACCACCTCTACCACCAGCACGGTGAGGAAGTAGTAGGGGGACATATTGTGGGAGATGGTCTTCAGGTCGATCAGCGTGGCGCCGATGCCGAACAGGGCGGCCGCCGTCCAAGCCTTGATGGCGAAATCCCCCCAGTGGCAGGCGGCGTTTTCCAGCTGCGCGGGCATGAGCCGCAGGGTCTTGACCAGGATGATGAGCACGACCATCCAGGCGTAGACCGGGACGATGGGCACGAAGCGGCGGCACAGCTCCCCCGTGGCATAGAAGCCCAGGGCGATGAAAAGGCCGGTCATCATGGAGGAGAGGGTTGGCTGGCCGTGGTCGGCCTTCCTGGGGGGCTGCCCGTCGTTCACCAGCTGGCCGTTTCCCGTCAGTTGGGGGCGTCGGTGCCCCAGATCGTTCAGCAGTCCGGCAAAGATGATGGCCAGGCAGTTGCCCAGCACCGTGGCCGGGGCCATGCGGGTGAGCACGTCGCCGGCGTCTACCCCCAGCACCTCGGCAAAGGTGTGGGACAGGGGCACCGTTCCGGCGGTCATGCCGCCGCTGGTCATGGGCACCGCGATGTACAGGATATTGTCCCAGAAGCCGTTCCCTCCGGCGGCGCCCATCAGGCCGCACATCATCACACCGGAGAAGATGGCCAGCAGACCCACGGGGACCAGGCGCACCGCTCCCTTCAGCAGCAGGTCCCGGTCGATGCTGAACAGGCTGCCGCAGATCAGGGCGGAGATATAGAAGATTAGAAAGCCCTGGTCATTGACAAAGCTGTGCATCAGTGCCGCTGAGCTTTGGGGCAGCCAGCCGCTGCAGGCCAGCAGGGCCCCGCCGAAGATGCAGAACACCGAGCCGCCCAGATAGGTCCTGACCACGGGGATCGTGTTGCCCAGCTTGTTCAGCCCCTCCCCCAGCACCATCAGCAGGAGAAAGGCCCCCACCAGGTTGGGCGGCACGCAGTCCAGCGCCATGCACAGCAGCGTCAGGGCCAGGATCAGGAGGTAAACGGGCAGGGGCAGGCTGGCCACAGTGGGCGGCTTTTTTTGTTCCATAGAAACACTTCACTTCTTTTTCAGATCTGTCCGCCGGCCGCGCGGGGCGGGGATCACTCCAGCATCCGCAAAAATTCGTCCTCGGTCAAAACAGGTACGCCCAGCTCCTGGGCCTTGCGCAGCTTGGAGCCGGCGGCCTCGCCGGCCACCACGAAGGAGGTCTTTTTCGACACCGAGCCGGACACCTTGGCCCCCAGGGCCTCCAGCCTCTCCCCCGCCTCCTTGCGGGAGCAGGAGGACAGCTCCCCCGTGAGGACGAAGGTGAGCCCCGCCAGCCGCTCCCCGGCGGGGGCGGCGGTGCTCTCCATGTTCACGCCGGCGGCCTTCAGGGCGGCGATGAGGTGCTGGCTCTGGGGCGCGGCGAACCACTCGGTGAGATAC
>CAVJLQ010000038.1:0-10885 GCA_963650435.1 Alloprevotella sp.
TGGCCTCATACTCCTTCTCCTGCAGCGCCTGCTGCATGCGCATCATGTCCTGCTGCATCTTCTGGGCCTGCTTGAGCATGTTCATGTTCATGCCGCCCATTCCGGCCATGCCCCGGCCGTTAAAGCCTTTCGCCATAGAAATAACTCCTTTTCTGTCAGATCATTTGATGGTGATATTGTCAAATTGCTGCCCGAAGGCGATCAGATCATCCAGCCTGCCCAGAGGCTCCTCCTCTGGGACGGAGGGCTGGGGCGCAGGGGAGACGGGGGCCTGAGCCGCCGCCGGGGGCTTGCCCGCCACGATGCTCACCCGGGGCTGTCCCCCGAAGGCGGCCTGGGCCGCCTGGGTCAGGGCCGTCAGGATCGGGGGCTTGTTCAGCATGGAGCGGGTGAACTCGCTGTCCACCCACAGGGTCAGCGCCCCGTTGCCCCACACGCCGGTCACCTTGGCGGGATTGTTCAGATAGGGGTTGACAGAGGGGGGCACCTTGCCCCGCAGGCCGGCGGCAAAGCCGGGCCAGAAGGCGCTGTCCCCCGCGGAGACAGGGGCAGCTGCCCCTTGAGGGGCCGTAGCCCTGGGCGCGGCGGGGGCTGGCCGCGGCGCCGGGGCCGGGGCAGGGATGTCCAGGCCGTAGTCCCGCTCCTCCGGGGGCTCCTCCGGCAGGGGCGGGCGCTCCTCCTCCCACGGGGGCGGGTCGTCAACGGGGGCGGCCGCCTTTGGGGGAGGGGCTGGCTTTTTCTCCGGCATCTGCCGGGACTCAGCCGCGGGGGCGGGGGCCGCCGCGGGCACCCCCTGGGACACGCGCTGCTCCAGGGCGGCCAGCCGGGCGGACAGTCCCAGGAAGGAGTCGTCCAGCCGTTCGTCACACAGGCGCAGCAGGCACAGCTCCGTATCCGTGCGCCGGTTGGCGCTGCGGGGCAGGGCGGCGGCGGTGTCCTGCAGCAGGGTCAGGATCTGGAGCAGCCGCTGGGCGGGCAGCAGCTCCCCCAGGCGGCGCATGGTGGTCTCGTCATAGCCGCCGGTGAGCAGGGCGGCGCCCCCCTGCGGGGCGGTCTTGCGCAGCAGCAGATCCCGGGCCAGGGCGGACAGCTCCGACAGCACGGAGCCTACATCCTTGCCCCCGGCGTACAGCTGGGCCAGGGTATCCAGCGCCCCGGCGGTGTCCCGCTGGGCGATCTGCTCCATCAGGGCGGCGGTGCGCAGGTTGCCCGCCAGCCCCAGAATATCCAAAATGGCCTCTTCGTCCACGGTGCGGACCCCGCCGGCGCACTGATCCAGAAGGGACAGGGCGTCCCGCATGCCGCCGTCGGCCAGACGGGCCAGAAGGGCGGCCCCTTCCTTGGTCAGGGGGATGCTCTCCTGCCCGGCCACATACTCCAGCCGCTGGGCGATCTGCCCGGGCAGGATGCGCTTGAAGGCGAACTGCTGGCACCGGCTCTTGATGGTGGCGGGCACCTTGTGCAGCTCGGTGGTGGCCAGGATGAACATCAGGTGGGCGGGGGGCTCCTCCAGAATTTTCAGCAGGGCGTTGAAGGCGGGGGTGGACAGCATATGCACCTCGTCCACGATATACACCCGCTTGCGCACGGCGGCGGGGGTATACACCGCCTCGTCCCGCAGGGCGCGCACCTGATCCACGCCGTTGTTGGAGGCGGCGTCCAGCTCCAGCACGTCCAGGATGGAGCCGTTCTCGATGCCCAGACAGGCGGGGCAGGCGTTGCAGGGGTCACCGTTCTGGGGATCTTCGCAGTTCACCGCCCGGGCCAGGATCTTGGCGCAGGAGGTCTTGCCCGTGCCGCGGGTGCCAGTGAACAGATAGGCGTGGGACAGCCTGTCGGCGGCCACCTGGCGCTTCAGCGTCTCGGTGATGTGCTTCTGCCCCACCACATCATCAAAGGTGCGGGGGCGGTATTTGCGGTAAAGGGCCTGGTACAAAGCATATCACCTCGTTCAAAACGCCCGGAGGGGCAGAAAATAAAAGCGTTCGGCGCAGAGCATGGCCGCACACCGACCTTTGAAGCGCGCGGTATGCCCGTTACCCAGACAGCCGGCTCAGGAACAGAGACCCCGCGGCACACGCGGCAGATCGCTTAGTGCTGCTCGGTTCCCCGCCTGACACGGTTCACGCAGCCGCATTGCGCAGGCCCGATCCATCATCACTGCTTATCTGGGGCAGACGGCACATCACACGTCCGGGGGTCGGAATTCATCCCCGCTGGAGCGGATCGCGGGTACAGGGCACCGCTATCTCCCCGACTAGTGCGGCCATGCTCTGCACCGAACAGAGCTATCCTGTATTTTACTATATTCCGCCGGAATTATCAACACCATTTTTCCCGCCCCGCGCAAAAATGGCCGCGCCAATGAAAGCTGGCGCGGCCATTTTGTTATTTTGAAGTTCCCAGATGCAGCTCCTCTGCCGTCAGATCCCGGTCATAGGGATCCAGCAGGCGGTTCACTGTGTCCAGTGTGGTGTCCGGGTCCAGCTCGTAGCAGTAGGTATAGCCCCGCCAGGTGGCCTCGCCGTTGCCCTCCAGGGTGGCGGTCTCTACCCCCGTGGCGGTGTCCAGATAGATGGCCTGAGAGGCGAAGTACATCATCTCGCTCAGCTCCATGTTGGTGGTGACATACTTGTTGAAGATCTCCACAAAGCCGTTGATCTTGCTCACGCTGTTCCAGGCCAGCACCTTTTTGGCCAGGGCGATCAGCAGCTTCTGCTGGGTCTGGGTGCGGCCCACGTCGGTGTAGCCCGAGCCGTCGTTGTTCTTCCGGAAGCGGGCCACCTCCATGGCCTGCTGGCCGTTCAGGTGCTGCTGGCCCTGCTTGAAGTGGATGAACAGGTCCTGATAGGGGTCGTCGTAGTCCATGTCGCAGGGGACATAGAAGTCCACGCCCTCCAGATAGTCCACCAGAGCGATGAAGCCCTTGATGTTCACCTGGATATACCGGTCGATGGGGATGCCCAGCATGTCAGAGATGTCCTCCGCCCGCTGTTTCACGCCCCCGGGGCCGTATACCAGCTTGGGGTTGCCGCTGGCGCGGTCCACCAGGGTGTCCCGGGGGATGGATACCACCCCCACCTTCTGGTTTTTCACGTCATAGGTCATGACCATCATGGTGTCCGTGCGGTAGCCGTCGGCGTCGGTGGCGGCCAGAAGGACGGTATAGACCCCCTCCCGCCGGGTCAGGGCGTTCTCGCTGTTATCCTGGGAGGTGTCGCTGCCGGGGGTGACCGCCGGGTCGGGGTCCACCACCACGGGGGGATCGGGGGCGGCGATGTCCGGCGGCTTGACCACCACGCGGAAGGCGATGTATACGCCCACGATCACCGCGGACAGGGCCACGATCAGCCCATATACCCCCCACAGGAAGCGCTTGAAGGGGGAGCGGCGGGGCCGCTGGTTTTTATGCGGTCCGGCGGTCTTCCGGGGGGCCTGCCGCCCGCCGGAGCGCCGGGGGATATTCACATAGGTCTGCTCCAGGGGGGGCCGCCTCCTTCCGGGTCTGTCATGCCGTTCCAGTATACCTGTTCTGACATGTTTCGGCAAGAGGAGTGCCTTAAGTTCATGAAAAATTAAGAATTGCCCAAGGTGGGCTCCACCATGGCCCATACCTGCTCCGCCGTCAGCCCCTTGCAGATATACTGTACCAGAGTCTCGTCCGGGTGCAGCACGCTGAACCGGATCCTGGTCGTCCGGCCCTCTCCGGCGTCGTCTCTGGAAAGGACTCTGGCCTGCACGACGCTGAGACTCATATCCTCCGCCCGGAAGGTGGGACTGCTGACGGTATCCCGGTATTCCTTCGGTACCGACTCCGACCACGGGATCTCATACAGCCGCACATCGTACTGCTCCGGGGCGTCCGCATCCGCCAGCGTATACTGCGGCCGGGGGCAGCGGCACACATCCACCTCCACGTCGTCATATCCCCGGCTCCACCGGACGAACAGGTCGTTGTAGCTGCCCTCCTGCCAGCTCAGGCGGCCGTAAAACTCTCCGTAGCCGGGCACGTCCGCCGCGGGCAGATAGGGGGCAAATTCTTCCTCCTGCCGGGCCTGAACCAGAGAGGAGAAACTCTCCTCCCGCCAGGCGGGGACGTCCCCGGCGGTCATCACCCCGCTCAGATCGATGCCCTGCCCGATGATCCGGCCCACCGCCATGGCGTTGAGTTTCTGGGCACCCCCCAGCGCTCCGTCGGCGGAGCCATACCGGGCGGTGAAGGGGGCGTCCGCGTTCTCGTAGCACACCCCCACATCCCCAGCCATGAATTTGCTTTCGCACACATGCTCGGTCTGCCCGTCCCCGTCCCGGTCCCAGCTGCCGTACCAGGCGGCGACGGACACCCCGTTCACCTGGGTCGTCTCCTGGGCGGGGGTGACGACACAGGCGGGGGGCAGACTGCCAGGGCACAGCTCTAGGGTGAACTCCGGGCCGTCGGGGTGCCGCCCGGTGATCGTCAGCAGCCACAGCTGCCCCGCCCCGTCATAGGTGGCCTCGCCCCACAGGGCGTAGTCCATCCAGCCCAAAGCGGCCAGGGCGCTGTCAAGGCTTTCTCCTTCCCAGACGAACAGGGCGGCCAGCTGCTCCGCCGGGATCTCTCTGGTAAAGCTGCCGTCTGGCAGGGCGATGTCAGCGGCGGCGCCGGCCGTCTCCCGCCGGTAGGTGATCTCCGGCACCTCGTCTGTGGGCTGCGGCTGCAGCCCGGAGATGTCAGAGGTGCCCGGCTCCCCTCCGTAGGGGAGCTGTTGGGGCCTCAGCCGCCAAAGGCCCAGCCCAACGGCCAGAACGCAGCAGGCGGCCAGGGCCCCCCACCGCTGCCAGCTGCCGGAGCGCCGGGCGGGCGGCTCCAGCGCCAGCAGTCTTTCGTGCAGCTGGGAGGAGACCCGTTGTCTGTCCATATACGATCCGTAGTTTTTCATCCTTTTATTCCTTTCTGCCATCAGAAAAGCCCTCTTCCGACAGCATATGACGCAGTTTTTCCCTGGCCCGGGACAGGCGGGAGCGCACCGTCCCCGGCAGCTGGCCGGTGATGCGGGCGATCTCTCCGGTGGAGTACCCCTCATAGTAGAACAGGTGGATCACCGCCCGGTCCATAGGGGGAAGGGCCAGCACCGCGTCCAGCACGGGCCGCTCCTCCGGCTCCGGGGCGGGAAGGCTGTCCAGCAGGGGCAGCTCCTGCCGCCACGCCCGGCGCAGGCGGCTTTTGCAGCCGTTCACCAGCACCCGCATGAGCCAGGCGGCGGGGTTTTCCAGCTGGGCCGGGGCCTTCTCCAGATATTTCACAAAGGCGTCCTGCACCGCGTCCTCCGCCTCGTGCCGATCCCCAAGGATGGCCAGGGCGGCCCGGTACAGACGGTTTTCGTTTTCTTTTACAAGCTGTTCCTGATCCACCGGCCGGTGTGCGTTCCGGAACATGATGACCGCCCCCTTTCAATCATACAGACGCATGAGCGGGCCCGATTGTTGCGGAGAATAAAAAATTCCCGCTCCAAATTGATCAGAGCGGGATTTTTTAGTGTGGTTTAGGTGTTCTTGTCATTGCGAGCCAGTTCACAAACTGGCGTGGCAATCCGCTTTTCCATCTCTTTTCATACGGATCCCCACGACAGTGACATCGGTCACTGTCTCGGAATGACAGTCTTTGCTGACAGCGGCGTGGACAATATCAGTTGAACTTATAGATCTTCCGGGCCAGGTGATACAGCTGCACGGACAGGCGGCGGCCCTGATAGCCGGGGAATGCGGTAAAGCCGGACACGGCGGCATACCGCATCTTCCGGTACATACCGGCGTCCTTCTGCCGCAGATACTCCCACAGCTGGGTGCGCTTGCCCAGGCTCTCCGGCGTGTTGGCGATGATCAGGAAGATGGAGGAGATCGCCATCATCATGGACAGGTAGCTGAACATATACCGGCTGAGCTTTTTGTGCTGGGCGGCCACCTGGTGCAGGTCGTGGGAGTCGATCATCTGATAGGTGACCCGCAGCTGCTGGTCCACCCGGGTGACCATCACCTTCTCGTTCACGCTCTGGTCGGCCCGACCGATGAAGTAGCGGTACAGGTCCACGTCCATATAGTACATATTGCGCACCATGGGCAGGGGCTGGTACACAAAGATGTTGTCCACATAGAAGGTGTGCTTGGGCAGCTCCAGCCCGCAGTCCCGCAGCAGCTGGGTGCGGTAGATCACCGAGTGCATCAGCAGATACTGGGAGGGGCGGAACCGGCCGATCTGCTCCCAGGTGAACATGCGGCCCACGGGGAACACGTTGGTGTACCGCATGACCTTCTGGGTGTGGTCCTCCACATGCTCGTAGACGTAGTTGGCGATCATCATGTCCACGGGGCGGCCGTCCCGGTCAAACTGGCGCAGCTTGTCCAGCACGGCGTGGAGGGCGTCCACGTCCACCCAGTCGTCGGAGTCCACCACCTTGTAGTAGAAGCCACGGGCGTTGCGGATGCCCTGGTTCACCCCCTCGCCGTGGCCACCGTTGGGCTGGTGGATGGCCCGGACGATGTTGGGGTACTGCTCCTGATACCGGTCACAGATGGCGGGGGTGTCGTCCTTGGTGGAGCCGTCGTCCACCAGAATAATTTCGATGTCATCGCCTCCCTCCAGCAGCGTCTGGATGCAGTGATCCATATAGGCTGCGGAGTTGTAGCAGGGGACGGCAAAGGTGATAAGTTTATCCATAATTTCTCTCCTGTTGGTCAAGACCGGGGAGCCCCCGTCTTATTTTGGTCAGGCCCCATAGGGCCGGATGCCCGCATCCGGCCAAGGGGCTTCGATCTGGTCATAGAGTTTCCGCAAGTTCCAAAGCTCTGGCAGCGATCGCGTCCTCGTCGGCGCAGACTGCGTATCCTTCCCTTCGCCCTTCGGGCGAAGGTCACTCGCTCCGTCGCGCCTCCTCTCCAAATCGAACCCGCTTGCGCTGGGCTTCGGTTTGGTCACAGAGTTTCCGCCAGCTCAAGGGCCCGGGCAGCGATCGCATCCATATTGTAGTACTTGTACTCTGCCAGGCGGCCCAGCAGGTGCAGACTGCCGAAGCGCCGGGCGAGATCGGCGTACTGCCCGTACAGGGCGTTGTTGTCCGGGTCGATGATGGCGTAATAGGGGGTCTCGTCCTCGCGGCCCTCGTAGGCCCGGGAGTACTCCTTTACGATGGTGGTGCGGCCGGGGCACACCTGGCCTGTCATGTGCTTGAACTCGGTGATGCGGGTGAAGTCCTGATCCACGGTGTAGTTCACCGTGCCGTAGCCCTGGAAGTCGTCCTGGAACAGGGTCTCGAACTGGAAGTCCAGGGTGCGGTAGGGCAGGGGGCCGAAGCGGAAGGCGAACAGCTCGTCCGCCTGGCCGGTATAGACCACGGGGCCGTCAAAGACCTCCCCCTCCCACAGCACCCGCTCCCCGGAGACATCCAGATCCTTCAGGGCGTCCCGGCCCAGCTCCACGGTGATGTTGGGGTGGTCCAGCATCTGCTCGAACATGGGGGTATAGCCCTCCAGGGGCATGCCCTGATAGGCGTCCTGGAAGTACCGGTCGTCCCGGGACAGGAACACAGGCACCCGGGCGGTGGTGTTGGGGTCGATCTCCTCCGGCGTCTGGCCCCACTGCTTCATGGTGTACCGCACAAAGACGTGGCTGTACACATAGTCGGCCAGGGCGGCGATCTCCGGGTCGGCGTTCTGCCGCAGCTCCAGGATGGTCACCTTTTTCTCGGCGCCGTAGGCGGCGATGAGCTTGTCCCCCAGGCGCTTGCCCTCCTCGGGGCCGAAGGCCGTCTCCAGAGAGGTCAGGTTGAAGGGCACGGGATAGGTCATCCGTCCGCCCCTCTCGTCGGGGATATTGGCGATGACCCGGTGCTGGTAGTCCCGCCACTGGGTAAACCGGGACAGCCAGTCGAACACCGTCTTGTTGTTGGTATGGAAGATGTGGGGGCCGTACTGATGGATCAGCACGCCGGCGTCATCCAGCCGGTCATAGGCGTTTCCGCCCACATGGGGGCGGCGCTCCACCACCAGAACGGTCCTTCCCTTTTCGGCCAGAGCCCGGGCACACACGGCGCCGGCGTATCCGGCGCCTACGATCAGTGCGTCAAATTTATGCTTCAAGGTCATTCCGCCTTTCCAAAGCTGCGTGATGAGCCCAGTATATCATACTTTTCCCCCAAAGAAAATGAAAAAACACTTAAATTTCCTTTACGGCCGCTCTTTTCCCCGTTTCTTCCCCGGGGCCCGGGAGATCATAACCGCCCTCCTATACCATTTTATGGACAGACGGCCGCCCGGCAGCCGGGAAAACCTGCGGAGTTTTTCTTTTCCTTGCCTTTTCCGGGAAAGTCGAGTATAATATTTTTACTTTACGCCGGCGGCTGCGCGCGCCGCGGCGGCATACGGGAGGCTTTTTGCCATGAAAGCAAAGACCAATCTGACCATGCTGTGCGACTTTTATGAGCTGACCATGGGCAACGGCTATTTCCAGACGGGACTTCAGGACCGCATCTGCTATTTCGATGTGTTCTACCGCACCGTGCCCGACAAGGGCGGCTTTGCCATCGCCGCCGGTCTGGCCCAGGTGGTGGAGTATATCCAGTCCCTCCACTTTGACGACGAGGACATCGACTATCTCCGCTCCAAGGGCTGCTTCAGCGAGGAGTTTTTGAACTATCTGCGCACCTTCCGCTTCACCGGGGACATCTGGGCCGTGCCCGAGGGCACCCCCATCTTCCCCAACGAGCCCATCCTCACCGTCCGTGCCCCCGCCATTCAGGCCCAGTTTATCGAGACGTTCATCCTCCTTAGCCTGAACCACCAGTGCCTGATCGCCACCAAGTCCAACCGCATCGTCCGGGCGGCTGAGGGCCGCCCCGTGGCGGAGTTCGGCTCCCGCCGGGCCCACGGCCCCGACGGTGCCCTGCTGGGCGCCCGGGCCAGCTATATCGCCGGCTGTGCCGCCACCGCCTGCACCATGGCAGACCAGCACTACGGCTCCCCCGCCACGGGCACCATGGCCCACTCCTGGGTGCAGATGTTCCCCGACGAGTACACCGCCTTCAAGACCTACTGCCAGCTGTATCCCGACAACGCCACCCTGCTGGTGGACACCTACAACGTGCTCAAGTCCGGCGTGCCCAACGCCATTCGGGTATTCAAAGAGGTTCTGCTGCCCCGGGGCATCACCAAGTGCGGCATCCGCCTGGACAGCGGCGACCTGACCTATCTGTCTCAGAAGGCCCGCCAGATGCTGGACGAGGCCGGTCTGACCGACTGCAAGATCTTTGCCTCCAACGCCCTGGACGAGTATATCATCCGGGATCTGGTGCGCCAGGGGGCCCGCATTGACTCCTTCGGCGTGGGCGAGCGGCTGATCACCTCCCGCAGTGAGCCGGTATTCGGCGGCGTATACAAGCTGGTGGCCATCGAGGACGACGACGGCACGGTGATCCCCAAGATCAAGATCAGCGAAAATCCCTCCAAAATCACCACCCCCCACTTCAAGAAGGTCTACCGCCTGTTCTCTAAGAGCACGGGCAAGGCAGAGGTGGATCTGATCTGCCTGCACGATGAGGAGTTCGACTTCTCCCAGCCCATCGAGCTGTTCGACCCCAACGCCACCTGGAAGCGCAAGGAGTTCACCGACATCGAGGCCCGGGAGCTGCTGGTGCCCGTGTTCCTGAAGGGAGAGCTGGTATATCAGGTGCCCGATCTCCGCACCAGCCGCTCCTACTGCCAGCGGCAGGTGGACGCCCTGTGGGACGAGGTCAAGCGCTTTGAGAACCCCCACAACTACTATGTGGACCTGTCCCAGAAGCTGTGGGACATCAAGCAGGGCCTGCTGAACAGCCACGGCGTGAAATGACCGCCTTTGCGCGCCCCGTCTGAGAGCAGACGGGGCGCTTTTACACGGAAAATTCTGACAATTCCTTTATCACTCCCGCCAAAGGATAAAAAATCGCTGCGGGAAAAATTTGTCTGACCCAACGAACTTGCTTCATCGGGGTAAATTCCCCCTTGCGGAGACCAAAAAACTGTGGTACACTCCAGCCATCTCAGGAAAGGAGTGAGCCGCCATGAACACTGTGTTTGCCGCCATGTCCATGTCTGTCTCTGCGCAGCAGTCTGCCTGCGCCGCTTTCTCCTGCCCTGACGCCGCCAACGGCATGATCATTATTATGGACGCCAGCCTGCTGCTGGCGTCCATTTTTGTTCTGTCCATCGCTTTGCTGGGCCTGCTGGTCCTGCTGGCTGACAGCTGTTCCGGACGGCGCACCGCCTGACCTGCCCTCCCCCACGTTGGGGGAAGCTCCTTCGTCAGTAACGGTCCCGCCGATCCGGCGGGGCCGTTTCTTTTTGGCCCTTCGCTGTCTCTGTCCGGCCGGCAGATACAGGGGAGAGCCGCCCCATCTCAGAAAGAAAGCGAGTAATTCCCATGGACTTTGTAAACTTTGTTATGGCCCTCAGCCCCATCCTCGTCGTACTCGTAGGCATCCTTGGCTTCAAGCAGTCGGCCAAGCGGGTGGCCCCCATCGCCCTGGTCTGGACGCTGGTGCTGGCCTTTACTTACTTCAACGTCACCGGAGCCACCTTTGCGGAAAATGTAAAGACCTTCGACCCCCTGGTCTGGAAGGGGATCAAAGAGGGCCTGAAGATCGTGCTGATGGTATTCGGCGCCTTTACCATCCTGAACATCCTGCGGGATACCGGGGCCATTGACGATGTAAAGGCCACCATCGCCAAGATCAGCGACGACCGCCGGGTGCAGCTGATCGTCATCGGCATGATGCTCCCCATCTTCCTGGAGGGCGCCGCCGGTGCCGGCGCCCCCGCCGCCATCGCGGCCCCCTTCCTGGTGGCCCTGGGCTTTGACCCCGTCACCTCCATCGCC
>CAVJLQ010000039.1:0-1375 GCA_963650435.1 Alloprevotella sp.
GTCCTGGTACTCGTCCACCATCACCTCGGCATACCGCTGGGCGCACCGGCGGGCCAGGTCGGTGGCTCCGTGGCCGTCCCACAGCAGGCGGACGGCCAGGTGCTCCAGGTCGGAGAAATCCAGCACGCCCCGGCGGGCCTTCTCCCCGGCGTAGGCGCGGGAGAACTCCCCCACCAGCTCCAGCAGGGCCAGCACCGCCGGACGCACCTGCTTCAGCTCGTCCAGCTTCTCTCCGCTGGCCCCGTCCAGCAGGGCGCACAGCCCGTCCAGCCGCTTCTTGGCGGCGGTGCGCAGGGCCTTCACCTGCTCGGTGACGGCGGCGGCCCGTGCCTCATCCGCGGGCTGATGGCGCTTGCGCTTGGCCCCCGCCTTGGGGAAGGACACCGGCAGCAGTCCCCGGGCGGCATCCCACCCCCGCCCGGCGGCCCAGATCAGCTCCTCTGTCTCCGCCGCGGTCTGTTCCAGCCCCGGGGCGTAGTTCTGGGCCAGCAGCTCGTCCTGGCGGCTCAGCTCCAGGGCCTGCCTCAGCTGTCCCGCGCTGGCCTCGGCCTGGCGGCGCACCTGCTGCAGCAGCAGTGCGCCCCAGGGGGTGTCCTCCGCCCCGGCTATGCTGTCCAGCCGACGCCACAGCGCCCGCTGCTCCTCCAGCCACTGCTCCGGCTTGGGGTGGCTCTGGATGCGGCCGAAAATGTCCAGCACGATGGCGGCCAGGCGGCTGTCGTCCCGTCCGGCGGACAGGGTGTCCACCAGCCGGGCAAAGGGGCCGTCAGGCGCCATATCTACATACTGCCGCTCCAGCACCTCCTCCAGCACCTGGGCCTGGATGGCCAGCCCCTCCCCCTCGTCACACAGGCGGAAGTCGGGGTCCAGCTCCAGCAGATGGCTGTTCTCCCGCAGCAGGTCAGCGCAGAAGGAGTGGATGGTGGAGATGGGTGCCTGATAGATCAGGGTGGACTGGCGGCGGAGGCGGCGGTCCCCCGGCTCCTGAGCCAGACGGGCGGACAGCTCCTGTGCCACCCGCCCCCGCAGCTCCGCCGCCGCGGCCTTGGTATAGGTGATGACCAGAAAGCGGTCGATGTCCTCCCCCTCCCGGGTGACGCGATCCATCAGCCGCTCCACCAGCACCCGGGTCTTGCCGGAGCCGGCGGCGGCGGACACCAGCAGCTGCCCCCCCCGGTCGTCTACGATCTTCTGTTGTTCCTCAGTCAGCGGGAAGGGCATGGCCGCTCTCCTCCTCTCTCTGCTCCTCTTCGATCTTCTGCCAGAAGGCGCCGCTGTCCAGCTTGGTCAGCCAGCGGCGGCAGTCGCCCCCCCTGCCCTCCTCAAACTGGCAGGCGGCGGCGTAATCACAGTACAGGCAGGCATTTTTCTGCTC
>CAVJLQ010000039.1:1385-3287 GCA_963650435.1 Alloprevotella sp.
ATGCTGCCCCCCGCCAGCTCATGGCAGATCTCCTCCAGCACCCGCTGGATATGCCCGCCCAGACGACCCAGCTTCTCGGCGGACACCAGGGCGTCCCCGGTGACGGCGCCGGAGGTCTTTGACACCTTCAGGGGCAGGAAGCGGAAGCCATCCTCCCCCGGGCGCTCCATGGCGGCCAGCACCGCCGGGTCGGACAGCACCAGCCCCTTGCGCACCAGCTCCTTGTCCACCGCCTTCTGCCAGGCGGCGTCGCTCATGTCCCGGCTGCCCCGGACGATCACGTCCCGGGCGGGGAGGTAGAGCACTCCGGCCCCCTCCACAGGGGCTCCATAGAACTTCTCTCCCCGATCCTCCAGGGTGAACAGGTACAGCAGCATCTGAAGGCCCAGACCGTGGAACACCTCCGTCAGGTCGAAGGACTTCCGCCCGGTCTTGTAGTCCACCACCCGGAGGTACAGCTTTCCGTCCTTCACCCAGCCGTCCACCCGGTCCACAAAGCCGGAGATGGACAGGGTGACCCCGTCCACGGTGAACTCCACCGGGGCCAGAGGGCCGTTTTTGGCGAAGCCCAGCTCAAAGGAGATGGGCCGGAAGCTGGAGGAGCGCAGCTCCTCCACCGCGTTGGCCGCCACCGCCCGCACCGGCCGCAGCAGGCGGCGGAACAGGTAGCGGAAGCGGTCGCTCTGCTGCTCCAGACCGCCCAGCTCCTCCCGCACATAGCGCTCTACCGCGGCGTCCACAGCGCTGTTCAGGGCGGCCCGCTCCGTCTCTCCCCACTGGGGGGCGTCCAGCAGCTGGGCGTTGTCCCCCAGGACGTGCTCCAGCACATAGTGGACAAAGGTGCCGTACTCCGGGGCGGAAAAGCCCGCGGGCTTTCTGGGCTCGGCCTGAAGGCCGTAGCGCATGAAATAGGAGAAGTGGCAGGATTTATACTTGTCCATGCGGGAGGCGGACATGGACACCTTCTGGCCGTACAGCCGGTCCACCGCCGGGCGGGACAGGCTGCCCCGCTGCCACCTCTCCGCCTGCTCCACCCGCAGGGCCTGACCCGCGTACTCCGGCAGGCTCGCCAGCGCCCGCCGCAGGGCGGGGTCCCGCCCTGCCTGCTCCAGGGCCGGCAGGGGGGCCGTGCGGCGGAAGGAGCCGTTCAGGCTCTCCTCCCGAATGGGCGTCAGGCCGCTGAACAGCAGCCGCAGCCGCTCCGCCACAAAGCTGGCCCGGCGCTCCTCGCCCCCCTCCCCCTGGGCGGGCCAGGTGAGGATCAGCTTTTCCGTGGGCCGGGCACAGGTCTGATAGATGGTGGTCATCTCCCGGTACAGCAGATCCCGGCCGTTGGGCCCCAGTTCCAGGCCGTAGGAGGACAGCAGGGTGCGGTCATCCTCTGACAGCAGCCCCGGGGCCGTGCCCGTCTGGGGCAGGGAGGCGTCGTCCGCCCCCAGCAGGAACAGCACCTTCACCCGGTGGCCGGTCTGGCGGGTGGTCTCCCCCGCCGACACCCGGTCCAGGGACACGGGGATGGTGCCCACGTCGTACTGGGACAGCACCAGCCGGAACAGACGGGAGAACTCCTCCAGCTCCAGCTCCTCCTCCCCGCACAGCTGGGCGCACTGATCCAGACCGCCGCACAGGATCTCCCACAGCTGGCGGTACTCCTCGGCCAGGGCAGCCTGTCCCTGCTCCTCCAGGCGGGATGCCCGCTCCTCCAGCTTTTCCGGCAGGCCTACCCGCTCTAAAAAGCGGTACAGGGCCATGGCCCGGCCCGCGCCGGTGTGGTCCGCCCCCCGGCGCAGCTGCTCTAGGGGCTCCGTCACCTGCCGCCGCAGCTCGTCCACCCGGGCCAGCAGCGCTTCGTCCTCCGCTGTCCAGGGCAGGCCGTAGCCCCGGGGATGGAGGGCCCAGGGG
>CAVJLQ010000040.1:0-2515 GCA_963650435.1 Alloprevotella sp.
GAGCTGGGCCTGCGGTACCGGCAGGAGCCCTGCAACAACGTCATCATCTGGAAGGACGGCTCCGCCGGATATGAGGACGCCGCCCCCATCATGCTCCAGGGCCATATGGACATGGTGTGCGCCAAGACCGATGACTGCGCCAAGGATATGGCCAAGGAGGGCCTTGACCTGCGCACCGACGGCCAGTGGGTCTGGGCGGACAAGACCACCCTGGGGGGCGACAACGGCATCGCCGTGGCCATGATCCTGGCCATTTTGGCGGACGACGCCCTGCCCCATCCCCCCATCGAGGCGGTGTTCACCGTGGAGGAGGAGGTGGGCATGGACGGCGCCCACGCCCTGGATCCCACGGGGCTGCGCAGCCGGAAGCTGCTGAACCTGGACTCTGAGGAGGAGGGGGTGTTCACCGTCTGCTGTGCCGGCGGGATGCGCCTGGACTGCCTGCTGCCCGGCACGGCCCAGCCCCTGAAGGGGGAGACGGGCTTCCGCCTGACCATCTCCGGCCTGCACGGGGGGCACTCCGGCTGCGACATCGACCTGGGCCGGGCCTCCGCCAACCAGCAGATGGGCCGGGTGCTGTACTCCGCCATGGAGAGGTTCCCCGGTCTGCGCCTGGCGGACATCCGGGGCGGAAGATTCGACAACGTGATCTGCCCCCGGAGCGAGGCCCTTGCCGCCCTTCCCGCCGGGAGCGGGGAGGAGTTCCAGGCGTTCGTCCGGGAGTTTGACGCCATTTTGAAGAATGAGTATGCCGGCTGTGACGACGGGATCGCCCTGACCTGCGAGCGGGCGGACCTCACCGCCGCGCTGGACGCCCAGACCACCAGCCGGATGCTCCATGCGCTGCTGGTCCTGCCCCAGGGGGTGCAGGCCATGAGCGCCGACTTCCCCGGCCTGGTGCAGACCTCTCTGAATCTGGGGATCATGGCACTGGCGGCGGACGGGCTGCATTTCAGCTATGCGGTGCGCTCCTCCATCGGCAGCCAGAAGGCCATGCTGGAGCAGCGGGTGCGGGCCATCGTGGAGAGTGCCGGCGGCACGGTGGACAAGCGCAGCGAGTACCCCGCCTGGCAGTACCAGCGCCAGTCCCAGCTGCGGGATACGGTGGCCGGGGCCTATGAGGCGGTGTACGGCAAGAAGGGCGTCATCGCCGGCACCCACGGGGGGCTGGAGTGCGGCCTGCTGATGGAGAAGTTCCCGGGGATGGACGCCGTGTCCCTGGGGCCGGAGCTGCACGACGTCCACTCCCCCCGGGAGCGGCTGAACGTGCCGTCTACCCAGCGGACCTATGAGCTGGTGTGTGAGGTGCTCAAGCGCAGCAGATAAACGGTGCAAACTGCCCCCCGGACTGCCGTCCGGAGGGCAGTTTTCCGTCCAAAAGCCGGAAAAGATGTCCACAGGCGGGAAATGCTGGACTTTTTTTCGGAAAGCCATTATACTGTAGCACACATTACAGTATTTTAACGGGGGATCCTTCCTATGGGCCAGCTGTATCAGTTCCTGTGTATTTTCTTCGTATACGCCTTCCTCGGCTGGTGTACCGAGGTGAGCTACGCCGCCCTGCAGACGGGGAAATTCGTCAACCGGGGCTTTCTGAACGGGCCCGTGTGCCCCATCTACGGCTTCGGTGTGGTGATCATCCTGGCCTGCCTGACCCCCCTGAAGCAGCACTTCATCCTGCTGTTCCTGGGGTCGGTGGTGCTTACCTCCCTGCTGGAGCTGGTCACCGGCTTTGTGCTGGAAAAGCTGTTCCACCAGCGCTGGTGGGACTACTCCGACGACCCCTTCAACATCGGCGGCTATATCTGCCTGAAGTTCTCCATCGCCTGGGGCCTGGCCTGTCTGTTCGTGGTGGACATCCTGCACCCCACCATCCAGTGGGTCATCGCTCTGGTGCCCCGGGGGCTGGGCTGGGTGCTGCTGGGGGTGTTCGCCGCCTGCATGGCGGTGGACCTGGCCGCCACGGTGAGCACCATCGCCAAGCTCAACCGGAAGCTGGAGCACATCGACCAGCTGGCCAGCCGCATCCGGGAGGCGTCCAACGAGTTCGGCGAGAACCTGGCCGACAAGGTGCTGGACGCCGCGGAGAAGGGCGCCGACTTCAAGGAGAGCGTGCAGGACTTCAAGGAGGATATGGAGGACTGGAGCGAGGATGTGCGGGACGACCTGAAGGAGAACCTGGACGGCGCTCGCCAGGCCATTGCCCAGTACAAGGTGGAGTCTGAGCTGCAGCGGGCGGAGCGGCAGCAGCGCCGCCAGCAGCGCCGGCAGGAGCTGGAGCAGCTGTTCAACTCCATGCGGGGCGAGCTGGACGGCCGGGTGCTGGGCGAGGGCCGCCTGATGAAGGCCTTCCCCCAGCTGCGCTCGGTCGACCACAAGCAGGCCATGGAACGCCTGCGCCGCCGCCGCATCAACCGCCGCTGATGGCACCATCGTCTGGCAGGGGACTTGACGCCGTATGGGCCCATTTCTGCCCGTCAAAACCGTGTCTGTCCTTGTCGAGCGATGGTATGAA
>CAVJLQ010000041.1:0-12545 GCA_963650435.1 Alloprevotella sp.
CGGTGGTCTTGCCGCTGCCGGCCCCCGCCAGCAGCAGCAGCGGCCCCTCGGTGGCCAGCGCCGCCTGCTGCTGCTGGGGATTCAGGCGGATAAAGTCCCGGGCGATGGCCGCCCGGCGGGCCTGGACAAATTGAAGCTCCTGCTCGTGGTCTAACATGGTGTGTCTCCCATCTCTCTGTGTTTCCGCCGCACAGATCCCACCCCGGAAGAGGTGGGACCTGTGCGGAGCCTTTTGTTCTATTTTATCGCAGATCCCCGCCGCGGTCAACCGGCACCGGCGCCTTTTCCCGACTCGGCAGTCTTTTGTCCCTTTCTGTCAAAACCGCAATATCTGGTGCCCCATTTTGCGGAACGTTCCGTCATTTTGTTGCTTCCTCCCAAAAAGTGATACCGATCTGTAACCGATTTTTCACCGCCGCGTAACGGCTTCGATGAGATGGTTACAGTCCGTTCTGGTATACTCAGGGTACAAAAGGAAAGGAGGGCTTATTGATGAAAAAGCTTCTCACCGCTGCTTTGGCCGCCGCTGTACTGATGGTCACTCTGGGTGGCGCCGTTCTGGCCGAACCCCGTCTGCCCTCTGACGCCGACGCGCAGCCCGATACCTCTTACGAGGCCGGCTCCGCCCCCGCCCAGACCGACGCCTGGACCGCCATGCAGCCCGCTGTCCACGCCCTGGTGCTGGCCATGGATGAAAACGACCTGGACTACGCCCCCGACGATCCCCGCTTCCAGTGGGTCGCCCTGTACTACATGCTCAGCCTGTACGGCCGGATGGACGACCGCGCGGAGCTGTCCGACGCCTATCTGACCCTGCCCGGCGAGGCCGTGATGGATCTTGCCATCCCCATGTTCCCCCAGCTGGAGCAGCTGCCCCCCCTGCCGGAGGAGCTGGCCGACCGCATCACCTATGACGCCGCCAGCGACACCTATCAGCTGTCCCGGGGGGACGAGGGCCTGTCTCAGGTGACCCTCACCTCCAGCTACCCCACCGGCAATACCGGCCGGGTCATCACCGGAGAGATGGTGTATCTGGAGACCGGCAAGGTGCTGCACACCTTCCGCGTCCAGCTGGAAGAGGACGACTCCATGTTCGGCTTCGCCATCACCGGCCTGGAGCTGGACTGAATTTGTCTCATAAAAATGTCCCCGCCTCGTATGAGGCGGGGACATTTTTATGTTTCGGATCGGATCACAGCTCGTCTGGGGTCTTTAGAACGGCGCCCTGGTCGGCGCTGGTCACCAGCGCGGCATATCTCCGCAGGGCGGGCGTGGCCTCCTTGTGGATGTGCTTGACCTGGCTGAGCCGGCGCTGGATCTCCTCGTCGGGCACGCACAGGGTCAGGGTGCGGTCAGGGATGTTGATGATGATCTTATCCCCCTCCTCCACCGCGGCAATGGGGCCGCCGGCCGCCGCCTCGGGGGAGATATAGCCGATGCACGGCCCTCTGGTGGAGCCGGAGAAGCGTCCGTCGGTGATCAGGGCACAGCTCTCATCCATGCCCCGGCCCACGATCAGGGACGTGGTCATGTGCATCTCCCGCATGCCGGGGCCGCCCTTGGGCCCCTCGTAGGTGATCACCAGAATGTCGCCGTATTTGATCTGGTCGTTGGAGACGGCGTAGCTGGCCTCCTCCATGGAGTGGAACACCCGGGCCCGGCCCTCGAAGTAGTGCATGGACGGCTTGACGCCGGATACCTTGACCACGGCGCCCTTGGGGGCGATGTTGCCGTGGAGGATGGCCAGGCCGCCCTCCTCACGCTTGGGGGCGGACAGGGGGAAGATCAGGTCGTTCTCCACCAGGGGCACGTCCTTCAGGTTCTCCCCCACCGTCTTGCCGGTCACGGTCATCTGGTCCAGATCCAGCTTGGACTCGATGGCCTTCATCACGGCGGGGATGCCGCCGGCCTCCTCCAGCGCCAGCAGGGGATACTGGCCGGAGGGCTTGATGTTGCACAGATAGGGCACCTTGCGGCTGATCTCGTCAAAGTCGTCAAAGCCCAGTTCGATGCCCGCCTCGTGGGCGATGGCGGGGATATGCAGGGTGGAGTTGGTGGAGGCGCCCATGGCCATGCTGGCGGCAATACCGTTGCGCAGGGCCTCCCGGGTCATGATCTTCCGGGGGGTGAGGTCCTCCTTCACCATCTCCACGATGCGGCGGCCGGACTGCTTGGCCAGGCGGCGCTTCTTGGCGGACACCGCGTGGGCCAGGCCGCAGCCGGGCAGGGACATGCCGATCACCTCGGCCAGACAGCTCATGGTGTTGGCTGTGCCCAGCATGGCGCAGGTGCCCACGCCGGGCAGGGCCTCCTTCTCGATCTGCAGCAGCTCCTCCTCGCTGAGCTTGCCGGTCTGGGTCTGGCCGATCAGCTCGCGCATGTCAGTCAGGGTCAGCTCCTTGCCCTTGTGCTTGCCGGGCATCATGGGGCCGCCGGGCAGCACGATCGCGGGGATATTCAGCCGCATGGCCGCCATGAGCATACCGGGCACGATCTTGTCGCAGCCGGGCATGAGCACCATGCCGTCGAACTGGTGGGCCTCGATCATGTACTCCATGGAGTCGGCGATGATCTCACGGCTGGGCAGGGGGTAGCGCATCCCCTTGTGGCCCTGACAGATGCCATCGCAAATGGCGATGGTGGAGAATTCCCGGGCCACGCCCCCCGCCTCTGCCACGCCCAGCTTGACAAACTCCACCAGCTCCCGCAGGTGGTAGTGGCCGGGCACCATCTCGGTGTACGAGTTCACCACGGCGATCAGCGGCTTTTTCAGGTCCTCCTCGTCCAGCCCCGTGCTGTACAGCAGGGCACGGTGGGCGCTGCGCTCGATGCCGTTGACCAGCTCGCCGCTGCGGCAGTCTTTATAGTGCATACTTTCGTCGCCTATCATTTGCTTTCTCCTCTCTTTGCGGAGCTCCCTCCGCATCAAAATGGAAGCGGTGTCCCGCCCCTTACCTCACCAACAGCATACCCCCTGTTCCCCCAAATGTAAAACAGTGTTTTTCTTCCATCCAACAAGTATTTACTTGTTGGATGGAGCCGTGGTATACTGTCCTCATCAGGAGGTGGTCCCATGAACACCAGCGAGCAGCTGTTTCTCCTGCTGGCGGAGGAGCTGAACTTTACCCGGGCGGCGGAGCGGGCCTTTATCAGCCAGCAGGGCCTGTCCGACCACATCAGGCGGCTGGAAAAGCACTACGGCACCGCCCTGCTCACCCGCAGGCCCCGAGTGGCCCTGACGCCGGCGGGGGCCGCCGTACAGAAGAAGCTGCTGGCGGAGCTGTATCTGGAAAAGGATCTTCAGGGCAGGCTGAAGGAGATCCAGGCGGGGGCGGTGGGCTCCATCTGCTTCGGCATCAACAGCACCCGGGCGCAGACCGTTATCCCCTCTATCTTCAAGGACTACCACGCCCGGTATCCCAATGTGCAGGTGGAGCTGGTGCTGGACGAGACCAACAATATGCTGCGCCTGCTGGAGCAGGGCCGCCTGGACTGCTGTCTCGGGGTCAACCCGATCCTCACCGGCCCCCAGTGCGCCCAGCGGGCGGGGGACGAAAAGCTGTATCTCATCGCCGCCGCCGCCTATCTGCGGCAGTATCTGGACTTCGACCCGGACCGGAGCACAGGCCGGCGCCTGGAGCTGTGCGACTTCTCCGGACTGCCCGTGGCCGGGAACAACAGCGGCAGCACCACTCACAGCTATCTGAACAGCTATTTGGAGATGAAGGGCGTCAGCGTAAAGAAGTTCTTTGCCTCCAGCGATTACAACGTGCTGACCCAGCTCTGCCGCACGGGGGATATTGCCGCATTTCTGCCCCAGTTTTTCCTGCCCGACGCATTGAGGGGGAATGCCGCCCTGCCCCGGGAGCGGCGGCTGTACGCCCTGCCCCTGAATGAGATGGGCGCCCCCCTGCACGTCAGCCTGATCTATAACGACACTGCCGATCCTCCCCAGTTCATCCTGGGCTTCCGCGCCTGTGTGCAGGAGCACCTGCAGCGGCAGTACGCCAAGCTGGCCCGTCTGGAGCAGGAGCAGCGCGCCTACATCCTTCCGTAGCGGCCCCTTTCCGGTTTTCCGCGTCTTTTTTCCGGATGGGGAGATTCACCTTGTAAAACCGGGCAGAATAGACTATAATACCGGGGAAAGCCGCCCGTTTCCCCCATGGGACGGGGCGGCTCCGGAAAACTGATATGAGGTGTTCTTATGGACCTGACCATAAAAAACTACATCCGCCCCGGCCGGCGGGCCCATCTGGCGGGCATCGGGGGCGTCTCTATGGCCCCTCTGGCCGAGGTGCTGGCTGGCAAGGGGGTGATCGTCACCGGCTCCGACCTGCACGAGAGCGCTTCCGTGGCCCACCTGCGCGCCCTGGGCATCCCCGTGACCATCGGCCACCTGCCGGAGAGCGTGCAGGGGGCGGACTGCGTCATCCGCACCGCCGCCATCCACGACGACAACCCGGAGATCGCCGCCGCCCGCGCCGCCGGTATCCCGGTGTTTGAGCGGGCCCAGGCCTGGGGCGCCCTGATGAGCCACTACCCCAACGCCCTGTGCGTCTCCGGCACCCACGGCAAGACCACCACCACCTCCATGTGCACCCACATCTTCCTGGCCGCCGGGCGGGACCCCTCGGTGATGATCGGCGGCACCCTGCCCATCCTGGGCTGCGGCCACCGGGTGGGCCACGGGGACACCATCATCCTGGAGTCCTGCGAATACTGCAACTCCTTCCTGTCCTTCCTGCCCACGGTGGCGGTGATCCTGAACGTGGACGCCGACCACCTGGACTTCTTCAAGGATCTGGAGGACATCAAGCGCTCCTTCCGGGCCTTTGCCCAGCTGGTGCCCGACCGGGGCCATGTGGTGGCCGACCTGGACGACGCCAACACCATGGACGCCCTGAAGGGCATCGACCGCCCCCTGTTCACCTTCAGTCTGGATCAGGAGCAGGCCGACTGCCGCGCCCGGGGTCTCACCTGGGACAAGGGCCTGCCCACCTTCGATGTGGTCATCCGGGGCAGCACATACGCCCATGTGGCCCTTCATGTGGGCGGGGAGCACAATGTACGCAACGCCCTGGCGGCGGCCGCGGCCGCCTATATCCTGGGCGTGCCCGGCTCCGCCGTGGAGAAGGGGCTGGACGGCTTTACCGGCGCCGGCCGCCGCTTTGAGAAAAAGGGGCAGTTCCACGGGGCTATGGTGTACGACGACTACGCCCACCACCCCCAGGAGCTGCGCGCCCTGCTGACCATGGCCAAGGGGCTGGGCTTCAAGCGGGTCATCGCCGCCTTCCAGCCCCACACCTACTCCCGCACCCACGAGCTGTTCCGCGACTTTGCGGACGTGCTGAAGCTGCCGGACAAGACCATCCTGGCGGAGATCTACGCCGCCCGGGAGCAGAACACTCTGGGCATCTCCTCCGCCGACCTGGCCCGGGAGATCCCCGGCGCGGAGTTCTGCCCCACTCTGGAGGATGTGACGGAGCGGCTGGCCCAGCTGGCCCGGCCCGGAGACCTGATCCTCACCGTGGGCGCCGGGGACATCTATCTGGCGGGGGAAGCCCTGCTGAAAAGAGAGCAATAAGCCTTTGACGAAAGGAGCGGTCCAATGAAGCTGCTGTTCAAACAACGTTTCTTCTCCTGGTTCGACAGCTACGACATCTACGACGAAAATGGGGATACGATCTACACCGTGGAGGGACAGCTGGCCTGGGGCCACTGTCTGAAGATCTTTGACCCCGCGGGGAACGAGCTGGGCACGGTGAAGCAGCGCGTCCTCACCTTCCTGCCCAAGTTCGAGCTGTTCCTGGGGGACAGCTATCTGGGGTGCATCTACAAGGAGTTCTCCCTCTTCGTGCCCCGCTTCAGCATCGACTGCAACGGCTGGCAGGTAGACGGCAGCTTTATGGAGTGGGACTATCAGATCCTGGACGGCCGGGGGAATGAGGTGGCCGCCATCAGCAAGGAGCTGTTCCGTCTGACGGATACATATGTCATCGACGTTCACGACCCCCGCAACGCCCTGTGCGCCCTGATGGTGGTGCTGGCCATCGACGCGGAGAAATGCTCCCGGAGGAAATAAGACAAATAAGGAGGGCCCTGGTCTTACCGGGGCCCTCCTCTTATTTTATGCCGTGCTTCAGCTCGTCCCACAGCTCCAGGGCCTTGAATCTCAGCACATAGTCCTCCCCGTCCCGGGTCATCAGCGCCCCCTGGTCGGGGGTGAACAGGCCGGCGGTCACGGCGTCGTCCACCGTCTCGCTGGCCGCCCCCAGGCACAGAGGCGGAAAGGCCACGCACCACCAGTTGCGCCCCTCCCCCTGGCCAATGACCACCCGCAGGGCGGTGTACTCCCCGGCGGGCAGGGCAAAGCCGCCATACTCCTTGGTGGGGAAATGGCAGCGCACCAGCCGGGCAGTGACCGGATAGGTGTAGCCCTGCCGCTCCACCTCCTGCCGCCCCGCGGCGGCCAGACGGGACAGGCTGCCCTCCAGCGCCTCCCGGGCGGTGTCCAGGTCGGCCCCGGCGGGATACAGCGCCTGGGCCTGCTCCAGCACCCTGTCCCGCACGGCCAGCTTCAGGGCCTGGTCGGCCGGGCTGTCCGAGTTGGCGATCACATGCAGCCGGATCACCCGGCCGGACAGCTCCGTCTGCTCCCGCTCCAGCCACGCCCCGGAGAACAGGGCGCACAGCAGCCCAAACATCAAACACAGTTCCCACTTTTTCAATTTACGGTCCATCGTCATACTCCCTGATTTTTCACGGGCGGACAAAACCGTGGCCCGCCCTGGATCACCTGACAGTATGGCCCGCAGCTTCCTGTTTTATACCTCAACGGAAAAAGATCGCTCTCCGCTTGATGCGGGGAGCGATCTTGACTGCCTGTCGGCTTTTATATCGTCTTGCACACATAGACGTCGGCATACCGCTCTTTCAGCGCCTGGCCCGCCCGGCGGGCGTCCTCCTCCTGCCGGAACAGGCCGAAGGTGGCCGAGCCGGTGCCGCTCATGGTGGCTCCCAGGGCTCCGTGGTGGATGAGCAGTGTCTTTACATCCTGCACCCGGCTGTTCAGCCGCTGGGGCAGGGCGTCCTCAAACACGTTGTACATCCGCCGGGCCACTCCCTCCAGGTCGCCCTCCTCCAGGGCGCGGAGCACCCCCGCCGTGTCCGGGCGGCGGCGCAGGCGCACGCTGTCGATGGCCCGGAACAGCTCCGGCGTGGACACGGAGAAGTCCGGCTTGCAGATCACCGCCCAGCACTGGGGCAGCGCGGGCAGGGGGGTCAGCACCTCCCCCCGCCCCTCGGCCAGGGCGGTGCCCCCCAGCACGCAGTAGGGCACATCGGAGCCCACCTGCTCCCCGATCTTGGCCAGCTGTCCGGGCGTGAAGGGCTCCCCCTCCTCCCGGTTCAGGGCGCGGAGCACGGCGGCGGCGTCGCTGCTGCCCCCGGCCATACCGGCGCACACGGGGATCTGCTTTTCCAGGGCGATGTCCCAGCCCCGGACAGGGGCGTTCAGGCTGCGGTAGAAGGCCAGGGCGGCGGCGGCGGCCAGGTTCTTCTCCCCCGTGGGCAGAAAGCCCAAGTTAGAGCTGGCCCGCATCTGCCCTGTCCCGTTGGGGGTCAGGCTCACCCGGTCGGTGAGCGCCACGGACTGCATCACCATCTTCATGTCGTGATAGCCGTCCGCCCGCCGGGAGAGCACATCCAGGGTCAAGTTCAGTTTTGCATAGGCCAGCGTCTCCACGGCGTCGTCCCTCCGTCTTTGACAATATCAGATGTTCCCGGCCCCTGCGGGGCCGGGAACATCAGCTTGTCGAAAAAGTCTTTTCGACAAGCTGCAGAAGATCATGAAACTTTTCAAAGTTTCATGATCTTATCCTTAAAAACGAATGGCCCAGGCCACCCTCTCTTGCCCCTGCGGGGCAATTCACCTTGTGACACCCTTCCTGGGTTTCTTTCGTAACTATCTTCCTTCCCGTATCTCTACGTTCTACTACTTGACCGACAGTTTCATGTTCCCGGCCCCTGCGGGGCCGGGAACACGCAGATCCAAAATTCAGTTTCCCTTCCGGGCCTGCTTGCGGCCCAGCACCTCCAGGAAGGTCTCCATACGGCTGACCGCCTCCTCCAGATCCTGCATGGAGGCGGCGTAGCAGGCCCGCACAAAGCCCTCGCCCCCGGGGCCGAAGGCGGAGCCGGGGATCACGGCCACCTTCTGCTCCATGAGGAAGCGCTCACAGAACTCCTCAGAGGTCAGGCCGGTAGAGCGGATGCAGGGGAACACATAGAAGGCCCCCCGGGGCTCGAAGCAGCTCAGGCCGATGCGGTTGAGGTTCTCTACCAGGAAGCGGCGGCGGCTGTCATACTCGTCCCGCATGTGCTCGATGTCCTTGTCGCCGTTGCGCATGGCCTCGATGGCGGCGTACTGGCTGGTGGTGGGGGCGGACATGATGCCGAACTGGTGCAGCTTGGTCATCTGGGCAATAATGGGCTGGGGGCCGCAGACATAGCCCATGCGCCAGCCGGTCATGGCGTAGCTCTTGGAGAAGCCGTTGACCAGGATGGTATGCTCGTACATGCCGGGAATGTTGGCGATGGACACATGCTTCTGCCCGTAGGTCAGCTCGGCGTAGATCTCGTCGGAGATGACCATGATGTCCGTATCCCGCAGCACCTCCGCAATGGCCTCCAGGTCCTTCCGGCCCATAATGCCGCCGGTGGGGTTGCTGGGGAAGGGCAGCACCAGGGCCTTGGTCCGGGGGGTGATGGCGGAGCGCAGCTCCTGGGCCGTCAGGCGGAACTGGTTCTCCTCCTTCAGCTCCAGATAGACGGGCACGCCCCCGGCCATAGAGGCCAGCGGGCCGTAGCAGACGAAGGAGGGGGTGGGCACGATGACCTCGTCCCCCGGCTCCAGCAGCACCCGCAGGGCGGCGTCGATGGCCTCGCTGCCGCCCACGGTGACCAGGATCTGGCTCTTGTATTCATAGTGCAGGTCGAAGCGCCGCTCCAGATAGGCGCTGATCTCCCGCCGCAGGCGGAGCATACCGGCGTTGGAGGTATACTTGGTGTGGCCCTGCTCCAGGGAGTAGATGCCCGCGTCGCGGATGTGCCAGGGGGTGACAAAGTCGGGCTCGCCCACGCCCAGGGAGATGCCGTCGTCCATCTCCTCCAGCAGGTCAAAATATTTCCGGATCCCGGAGGGGCGGATCTCCTGGATCTTATGGTTCATAATGCTGTCGTAATTCATGAAAAGACGTACTCCTTCTCCTCCGGCTCACCGGGCTGGAACACCAGGTGATTCTCCTTGTATTTTTTCAGAATGAAATGGGTGGCCGTACCGGTCACGCCCTCCAGGGGGGCCAGCCGCTCGCTGACGAACATGGCCACCTCCTTCAGGGTCCGGCCGGAGATGATGACCGTCAGGTCAAAGGTCCCGCTCATCAGATAGAGGGACTCCACCTCGTCATACTGATAGATCCGGCGGGCGATGCGGTCAAAGCCCTCCTGGCTCTGGGGGGTGACGCTCACTTCGATCAGGGCGGTCACGCCCTCGTCCCGCACCTTGTCCCAGTCCACAACGGCCTGATAGCCCAGGATCACGCCTTTCTTCTCCAGGGTGCGCAGCTGCGTGTGCACCTCTGCCTCAGTCATACCCGCCTGTGCTGCCAGCTGTGCCGGAGACTGGGTACAGTCCTGCTCCAGCAGTTCCAATAATGAATTCATACTGTCCTCCGTTCTCCGCCATAAGGCGGGTAGATCTTCCGCCCCTAAGGGGACGGTGTTACCCAGCATTATACAGGAACCGGAGGAAAAAGACAACAGAAAATTTTGATTTTGCAAGTTTGCAACATCCCGTCTTTCATTTTTCAGACTTTGACCCAACAGTGTCGGACGTTCAGGGGCGGTGCGCCGTCGTTTTTGACGACAAAGGGCCGCCCCCGGTCATAGCGGGGCGGCCCTTATGGTTCGATCGTTCAGAATACCGTCATGGTCTTCACATGACCTGTTCTGTCTTTCAGGCGGCGGCAGCTTCCTTCTTGGCCGTGGTCTTCTGCAGCACGGCGATGCCCACCACCAGCACGATGCCGACGACGTCGGAGATCAGGCCGGGGTACATGGAGCACAGGCCGCCCGCGATCAGCAGAGCGCGGAACAGGGGGTTGAGCTTCTTGTACAGGAACCCGTTCAGAGCCGCGGCGATACCGAAGATGCCCAGCAGAGAGGTGACGCAGACCTGAATGACCTCAAAGGCGTTGGTGTCGATGAACACCATAGCGGGGTTCATAGCCAGGATGTAGGGCACGATAAAGGCGGCGATGGCCAATCTCGTTGCGTTCAGTGCCGTCTTCATGGGCGGAGCCTTGGCGATGGCGGAGCCGGCATAGGCAGCCAGGGCCACGGGGGGAGTGATGTCGGCCACGATGCCGAAGTAGAACACGAAGAAGTGGGCGCACACCAGGTTGATGCCGATCTCCGGGGAGATCAGGATGGGGGCGCAGGTGGCGGCCATGATGCAGTAGTTGGCGGTGGTGGGCACGCCCATGCCCAGCACGATGCAGCACAGCATGGTCAGCACCAGGGCGATCATCTTATGGCCGCCGGAGACGTTGACGATCACGGTGATCAGCTTGGAGGCCAGGCCGGTAGCGGTGATGCAGCCGGCCACCAGACCGGCCATGGCGCAGGCCACAGCCACGGTGATGGTGCCCTTGCCGCCGGCTTCCAGCGCGTCCACGATCTTGGTGGGGGTGATGCGGTCGTCCTTATTGATGATGCCCACGCCGATGGCGATGAAGATGGCCACGGCGGCGGAGAACTGCATGGTGTACATGTTGGTGGACACCATGATCACCAGCACGACCAGGGGCAGCAGCAGGTAGATCTTGGGCAGCAGCTGGCTCATCTTGGGCAGCTCCTCCTTGGGAATGCCCTTCAGGCCCAGCTTCTGGGCCTCCAGATGCACGGCCACATAGATGCCGGTGAAGTACAGCACAGCGGGGAGGATGGCCTTCAGGGCCACAGTGCCGTAAGGCACGCCCATGTACTCGGCCATCAGGAAGGCGGCGGCGCCCATAATGGGGGGCATGATCTGGCCGCCGGTGGAGGCGGCTGCTTCCACGGCGCCTGCAAACTCCGGCTTGTAGCCCGTCTTTTTCATCATGGGGATGGTGACGGAGCCGGTGGTCACGGTGTTGCCCACGGAGGAGCCGGACACCATGCCGCACAGAGCGGAGGAGATCACGGCCACCTTGGCGGGGCCGCCGGCGGAGGCGCCGCACAGACTGTTGGCCAGATCGATAAAGAAGGCGGAGATACCGGTGCGCTCCAGGAACGCGCCGAAGATGATGAACACCACGATGTACTTGGCGCACACGTTGATGGGGGTGTTCATCAGGCCGGTGGTGGTGTAGAACAGGTCATAAATGACCTTGCCGAAGCGCACGTTGGCGAAGGTGTACACCATCAGCACGCCCACCACACACAGGATGGGGATGCCCACGCAGCGGCGGCACAGCTCCATCATGGCCAGGATAGCCACAATGGCCATGACCACCATCTTGGGGTCCTTAGTCACCCGGGTGGCCAGCTGGATGATGTCGTGGGCGTGGTACGCAAAGTAGAAGAAGGGGGCGGAGCCCGCCACCATGATGATAATGTCGTACCAGGGCAGACTGTTGGGCTTCACGTGGCCCTTGCGGATGGGGTAGTGCAGATAGCCCAGGATCAAAATCATGCCCAGGAACATGTTCAGCCGGATCTCCGGCATGGCAGTGCTCCTCAGGGTGACCCAGATGCTGAATACGGAAAACGCCACCGACAGCCAACGGACGATCTGCTTGGGAACGCCCTCCCAAACGCGGGTGTTGGACTCCCGGTCATACTTTTTCATGACCTCTTCCACGTCGGCGGCAGTGCCGACGTCGACCTGTGCTTCCATCTTCAGGTCCTGTTTATTTTCATTGGGATCCATTCAGATGTCTCCTTTCTCCATTCTCCCGACCCCACTCCGGGGGTGCAGACACCCCACGGAACAGAGGGCTGTCCGCCCCCTCGGGACGGACACCTGTCTGCTCCGCAAAGCACCTTAGCGGGGACGCTGCGGCGGGACAAGCCCGCCGCAGCGTCCCAAAAGATAGGCTCAGTTCGTTTTCTTACTTGCCGGTCACGGTAATGCCCTTGTCGGCGAAGTAAGCCACAGCGCCGGGATGATAGGGCACAGCGCCGTAGGAGGACGCGAACTCCAGGCTCAGCTCAGCGCCCTTGGCGTGAGCGGCGGTGATGGCGTCCAGATTCTCGAAGATGCCGTACAGGAAGTTGTACACGTCGGCGTCGGACACGTCGTCACGGGCGATGACCACGGCGCCCACGGCCACGGTGGTCACGTCCTCAGTCAGCTTATAGGCCTCCTTGACGGCGTCGCTCATGGTGTAGGAGCTGTAGTAGGGGGACTCGGCGATCAGAGCGTCGATGTGCTCCTGATCCAGACCGACCAGGTAGACCTGCTTGGTGGCGGCCAGAGAGGTGATGGCGGTGGTGGGGGCGCC